>CAJGDL010000069.1 GCA_904502075.1 uncultured Alistipes sp. | reverse complement strand
CCTACTACCCTGCTGGGTATGAAGACCGCTACGACCCCTTATGGCCGTGATCCCCGTCTGAACGGTTATCCCTATAAGATCGCCGAGATGATGGCTCACCTGACGGGTGCCACCTACATCACGCGTCAGAGCGTACACACCCCCGCCAACATCCGCAAGGCCAAGAAGGCGATTCGCACCGCCTTCGAGAACGCCATGGCCGGTAACGGATTCAGCATGGTAGAGATCGTTTCGACCTGCAACAGCGGTTGGAAGATGTCGCCCGTGGCTGCTAACAAGTGGCTGGAGGAGAACTTGTTGCCCTTCTATCCGCTGGGTGACATCAAGAACGAAACCAAATAATTTTAGGAGAGCAAAACCATGAAAGAGACTTTAATTATTGCAGGCTTTGGAGGACAGGGTGTCCTCTCGATGGGTAAGATTCTCGCCTACTCGGGTATGATGCAGGATTATGAGGTAACGTGGATGCCCTCCTATGGTCCCGAGATGCGTGGTGGTACGGCTAACGTAACGGTGATCTTGAGCGACAAGAAGATCTCGTCGCCCATCTCGCACCAGTTCGATACCGCAATCATTCTGAACCAGCAGTCGCTCGATAGCTTTGAGCCGAAGGTGAAGCCCGGTGGCGTACTCATCTACGACACGAACGGTATTACCCGTCACCCCGTGCGTACCGATATCTCGGTATACCAGATCGACGCTACGGCCGAGTGTGCCCGTCTGGGTCAGGCCAAGTTGTTCAACACGATGATCCTGGGTGGTTACCTCAAGGTACGCCCGATCGTTGAGTTGGAGAAGGTGATGATCGGTTTGAAGAAGTCGTTGCCCGAGCGTGCTTGGAAGATGCTTCCCGCCAACGAGGAGGCTATCAAGCATGGTATGGAGATTATTAAGCAAACCAAATAATTTTTGATTTGTAAGCGGTAAATTTTGCACCGCCTTGTTCGCCCCGAATGGGAAGTACGCCAAGTACATCCCATCCGGGGCAATCTTCGTTGGCACAAAATTTCCTCACTTAAAATCAAAAATTAGGTTCTGATAAGGCGGCATTTGCTTCCGCTAACCCTAAAAACAACAATGGGCAGTACGCGAGTACAGCCCATCGTTGTTTTTAGAGCCGAGCGTTGCAACTATCACCTTCTGACAAAAATTGGGGCAATCTTCGTTGGCGAAAAATCAGAATTACATGTTGCATGAGAGCAAAATTGGCTATTGGGTGCTGATTGTCGTAGAATCGGACAAAAGATAAAAAAGAGTTGGTATTGGATGCGAAAATTAAAAAACTTTGTGTATCTTTGTAGTCGATTTGCGGGAGTAGCTCAGTGGTAGAGCATTGGCTTCCCTAGCCAAGGGTCGCGGGTTCGAACCCCGTTTCCCGCTCAAACAAAAAAGGTTTTGCCTCTAAAGGCAAAACCTTTTTTGTTTGAGTCACAATCCGTTAGGACAGCAACTGACGCAGGGCCTCGAGATTTTCAGCGCTGTCGTTCTTCTTGCCTTCGGGCGTATAGAGGGCATCGAGGCGGTCGCGATAACGCTCCTCCACCTTCGAACGCACCACCTTCATCGTGCTATTTACCAAGCCGTTCTGCTCCGTGAAGGGCTCCCCTACGATGGCGATTGCCGAGGGCAACCAGCGGTCGGGGAACTCTCCTCCGGCCGAGATGCGGAACTCGTTGATCGAGGCCTGAATGGCTTTGGCGGCGGCACGCAGCTGCTCCTCGTTCGAGGGGTCGGGGCAGAGAGCCTTCACCCCCTCTTTGTTCGGCACGACGATGGCCGTCGTGTAAGGGCACTGGTTGTTGTAGATATCGATCTGCGAGATTAGAGGCGAGGTTACGATGGCCTCCTCCATCCCTTCGGGGCTGTACTTCTCTCCATCGGCCGAGATCAGCAGGCTCTTGAAGCGTCCCAACACATAGAGGAAGTTATCCTTGGTCATATAGCCCATGTCGCCCGTGTGGAGCCAGCCATTGCGGATGGTGTCGGCGGTCGAGGTGAGGTTCTTCCAGTAGCCGGCCATTACGTTCTCCCCCTTGATAACGATTTCGCCCTTCTCCCCTACCGGCAACTCGCGACCTTCGTCGTCGAGGATGCGGATCTCGAGGGGCTGCACAAGCATACCCGACGAACCGAAGCGGTGCTCCTTGGGGCGGTTGGCGTTGGTCGAGATCACGGGCGTAGCCTCCGAGAGGCCATAGCCCTGGAACATCGGGATGCCGATGGCGTAGAAGAAGCGTTGCAACTCGCTATCAAGCAAGGCACCACCGCCCACAAAGAACTGCAAATCGCCGCCAAAGGCCTCGCGTACCTTCGAGAAGAGGATCTTGTCGAAGAGGGCTACGGCGGGCTTGAGAATAAAACGCCAGCCCTTGCCCTTCGAGTAGCCGTCCTGGTTGTAGGCATAGGCGGTCTTCAGCGCCAGGCGGAAGAGTTTGTCTGCCCCCTTCTGGTGGATCGAGGTCTCGATCGACTTGCGGAAGTTTTTGGCCAAGGCGGGTACCGACAACAAGAAGTGGGGCTTCACCTCGCGGATGTTCAACGGAATGTTCTTGAGCGTCTCCATCGGGGTGCGGCCCACCTGCGTGGTGGCTACCGTGGCTCCGCACTCGATCATGATGTAGAAGCCTACGACGTGGGCAAAGCAGTGGTCCAACGGGAGGATGATCAGCGTGCGCCAATCCGAGGGAATCTGCATGCGGGTGAGCGACTGCTCGACGTTGGCCGTGTAGTTGCGGTGCGTCAGGATCACACCCTTGGGGTCGGCTGTCGTGCCCGAGGTGTAGGTGATCGTGGCGTAGTCGTCGTTCTGAATGGCGCGACCAATGGCCAAGAACTCCTCCTTGTGCTCCTTGAGGTACTCTTCGCCTTTGGCCTTCAGCTCCGAGAGGTTCATTTCGCCCTCCTGCAACTCGATGTCATCGTGGAAGACGATCACCTGCTCGATCAGGGGGAGCTTCTCGCGGATGCGACGGATCTTCGGAAGCTGTTGCTTCGACACGAAGATGATCTTCACATCGGCATGCGTAAGGCGGAACAGCAGGTCGTAGTCCTCCTCCAACTTGATTGAGAGGGGTACGCTGATGCCGCCGGCATAGAGCAGACCGAGCTCCGACATGATCCAGGCGTTGCAACCCTCGGCGAGGATCGAAACACACTCCTTGGGTTTCAGCCCGATAGCGGCCAGTCCGGCACCGATCTTCAGTACTTCGGTATGGGTTTCGGCGTAGGTCGTGGGCTCAAATTTCGTGGTACGCTTCTCCAAGAGGAAGGTCTTTGCGCCATATTTGGCTACCGAACCTTCAAAAAGATCAATAAGCGTTTTCTTCATTTTCTTCTATTTTAGTGTTTGTCTGTTACTCCATTTTCAATACAGCGAGGAAGGCCGACTGGGGTACCTGCACCTGGCCGATCTGACGCATACGTTTCTTACCGGCCTTCTGCTTCTCCAAGAGCTTGCGCTTACGCGAGATATCGCCACCATAACACTTGGCCGTTACATCCTTGCGTACCGCCTTGACGGTCTCGCGGGCAATGATCTTGGCTCCGATGGCGGCCTGAATGGCGATGTCGAACTGCTGGCGCGGGATCAGCTCCTTGAGCTTTTCGCACATCTTGCGGCCGAAATCGTAAGCGTGGTCGGCATAGATCAGCGACGAGAGGGCATCTACCGGCTCTCCGTTGAGCAGAATATCCAGCTTGGCGAGCTTCGAGGGTTGGTAGCCTGTGCGATGGTAGTCGAACGAAGCATACCCCTTCGAGATCGATTTCAGTTTATCGTAGAAGTCGAAAACGATCTCCGAGAGGGGCATCTCGAAGTTAATCTCCACACGATCCTGTGTGATGAAGTTTTGGTTCTTCATCACACCGCGCTTGTCGATGCAGAGTTTGATGACGTTGCCCAAGAAGTCGGTGCGCGTGATTACCTGGGCCAAAATGTAGGGCTCCTCGATCTTGGCGATCTTGGTCACCTCGGGAAGTCCCGAGGGGTTGTGTACCTCCAGCATGTCGCCGCTGGTCGTGGTGATGCGGTAGGAGACGTTGGGCACGGTGGTGATGACATCCATGTCGAATTCGCGGTACAAACGCTCTTGGATGATCTCCATGTGTAGCAGACCCAGGAATCCGCAGCGGAAACCGAAGCCCAGGGCGAGCGACGACTCGGGCTCAAAGGTCAGCGAAGCGTCGTTGAGCTGCAACTTCTCGAGCGAGGCGCGGAGGTCTTCGTATTGGTCGGCCTCCACGGGATAGACACCCGCAAAGACCATCGGCTTGACATCCTCGAAGCCGGCAATGGCCTCCTTGGCCGGAGTCTCCACCGAGGTGATCGTGTCGCCCACCTTCACATCGGCCGAGTTCTTGATGCCCGAGCAGATGTAACCCACATCGCCCGCCTTGATCTCGCCTTTGGGCTGCATCTTGAGCTTCAGCACACCGATCTCATCGGCATCGTACTCCGAGCCCGTGTTGATGAACTTTACATGGTCGCCCTTCTTGATCGAGCCGTTGAAGACGCGGTAGTAGGCAATAATGCCTCGATAGGGGTTGAATACCGAGTCGAAGATCAGGGCCTGAAGCGGGGCTTCGGGGTCGCCCTTCGGTGCGGGGATTCGCTCAATGATCGCCTCCAAAATCTCTTCCACGCCCAAACCGGTCTTTCCCGAGGCGAGGAGAATATCCTCCTCCTTGCAACCAATCAGGTCGATCACCTGATCTTTCACCTCGTCGATCATGGCTGATTCCATGTCGATCTTATTGAGTACGGGGATAATTTCAAGGTCGTTGCCCAGGGCAAGGTAGAGGTTCGAGATCGTTTGGGCCTGAATGCCCTGCGAGGCATCGACTACCAGGAGGGCACCCTCGCACGAGGCGATGGCACGCGAAACCTCGTAGCTGAAGTCGACGTGTCCCGGGGTGTCGATCAGATTGAGGGTGTACTTTTCGCCATCGCGGGCCACATACTCCATCTGAATGGCGTGGCTCTTGATCGTGATACCCTTCTCGCGCTCGAGATCCATGTCGTCCAGCACCTGAGCCTGCATCTCTCGCTGATTCAGCGTGTTGGTCTTCTCCAACAGGCGGTCGGCCAGCGTACTTTTTCCGTGGTCGATGTGGGCGATGATGCAAAAGTTGCGAATATGCTTCATTTCGGTAAGGTGTATAATTTCTTTTTTATATATGGTATAACCGCGCAAAGGTACAAAATAATTCATGATTCACAATTCTCAATTCACAATTATTTTGTTTGACAGCCTATAATTCCCAATTATTCCTACCTTTGTGCCGCTTAAACGAAGACGATCATGAAAAAATACTTTTCACTGGTGCTCTTTGCCCATACGATTTTCGCCATGCCCTTTGCGTTGATGGCATTTGTATTTGCTTGTAAAAGTGAATATTATAACCCTTCACTTAATGTGTGGATTCTGCTTTTTCAGGTGGTGGGCTGTATGGTTTTTGCCCGCAATGTGGCGATGGGCTTCAATCGTTGGGCCGACCGTAAGATCGACGCAGAGAACCCTCGTACCGCCGGACGCGATATCCCTGCGGGTCGTATCTCGCCGCGTGAGGCGCTGACTTTTGTGGCGGTCAATGCCCTCCTTTTTCTCGCGGTGGCGGCAACGATCAACCCCCTGACGGCCTGGCTCTCGCCCGTGGCCCTGTTGGTGGTGATGGGCTACAGCTATTGCAAGCGTTTCACCTCGCTGGCCCACCTGGTGCTTGGCCTCTCGCTCGGCATTGCTCCGGCGGGAGCCTATATCGCCGTGACGGGGCGCCTGGATTGGCCGGTGTGTCTGCTCTCGCTCCTGGTGATGACTTGGTGTGGAGGGTTTGATATCATCTACGCCTTGCAGGATGCGGCCTTTGATCGCGAGCGCGGGTTGCACTCCATTCCGGCCCGCTTCTCGGCCCGCACGGCACTGATTATCAGCGCGGCTTTGCATTTGGTGAGTGTCGGAGCTCTTGCGGCCTTTGCCTCCTACTGTCCGCAGGGGTGGCTCCTTTGGACGGGTTGTGCCCTCTTTGTCGGGCTGCTGCTTTTGCAACACATCCTGGTTACCCCCACCCGCCAAAAGAATATCGGCATTGCTTTCGGAACGCTCAACGGCTTGGCCTCCCTGACCTTGGCCGCCTTTGTGATCCTCCAGCTTTTAATCAATTCCTAATCCATAATTCACAATTTTCTCATTACCATAGAAAATATTACCCGGGATATCGGTGCGCAAGCCAAATAATTGTGCATTGTGAATCGTGAATCGCTAAACCATGTGGCTCTCGCTTGCTTTTTTATCGGCCGCCCTGTTGGGGCTCTATGACGTGGCCAAGAAGACGGCTTTGGGTGGCAATGCTGTGTTGCCCGTGCTGTGGTTCAACACCCTCTTCTCTACCCTGCTCTTCCTTCCGATGATCCTCTCGGTCGAGGTCGGTTTCGGGTGGTTCGAGGGGACTCTCCTGGAGGCTTCGAAAGGCAATTTGCAGGCTCATTGCCTTGTCTTTTGTAAGTCGGCTATCGTACTCACTTCGTGGCTTTGTGGTTACTTTGGTCTGAAGCATCTACCCCTCACGATCGTTGGGCCGATCAATGCCACACGCCCCGTGTTGGTGCTTTTGGGGGCGCTGTTGCTCTTTGGCGAGCGACTCAACGGATGGCAGTGGATCGGAGTCCTCTTGTCGCTCCTTTCGCTCTTTCTGTTGAGCCGTGCCGGGCGCAAAGAGGGGGTGAATTTCGTGCACAACCGTTGGGTGGGGCTGATCGCCCTGGCGGCCCTCACGGGGGCGATGAGCGGACTCTACGACAAGTCCATCATGCAGCGTCTCGATCCGGTCTTTGTGCAGAGCTGGTACAACCTCTACCAATTGGGGATGATGTCGCTGATGTGTGCGCTGATTTGGTGGCCCAACCGCCGGACAACCACCCCATTTCATTGGAGTTGGGCCATCCCGCTGATCTCGATTTTTCTGTCGCTGGCCGACTTGGCCTATCTCTACTCCCTGAATCAATCCGAAGCGATGATCTCGGTAGTCTCCATGGTGCGTCGTTCGTCGGTGATCATCTCCTTTGCCTGTGGTGCCCTGCTCTTCAAGGAGAAAAATCTTAAATCCAAGGCCCTCGACCTGCTCTTTATTTTGCTGGGTATGCTCTTCCTCTACCTCGGGTCTTTTTAATTTTATGCGGCACCTTTCTCCTTGCCCTCGCGATTCACAAATGGGCAGTACCCCAAGTACAGCCCATCTGTGCCTCACTCTGTTAAGAATAAATCTGCTCGCCTAAAATTAAAAAAGGGTCGTAACTCTCGGTTCTTGTGAGTCGCTGAAGGCGACGAGGCGATCTTCCGAGCCGTAATATCGAGCCAGGGAGGAATCTTTTATTTTCTTAAAAAATAATTCCTCCTTCCTCACTCCTAATTCCTAATTATTTTGTACCTTTGTGGGTTGAGAAGACGGAAAACAATAAAAAACTTACACTATGAATATTTCCTACAATTGGTTAAAGCAATACGCCGATCTGAACCGATCGGCCGAAGAGGTGGCTACCATCCTGACCGACATCGGTTTGGAGGTCGAGGGTTTCGAGAAGATCGAGACCATCAAGGGGGGACTGAAAGGGGTTGTTGTGGGTGAGGTGCTCACCTGCGAGGATCATCCTGATTCGGATCACCTGCATATTACGACCGTCGATGTGGGTGCCGAGGCTCCCCTGCAAATCGTCTGCGGTGCGGCCAACTGCCGCCAGGGGCTCAAGGTGATGTGTGCCACGGTGGGTGCCGTACTCTACCCCAACGGGGGCGACGAGGAGTTCAAGATCAAGCGCAGCAAGATCCGCGGCGTGGAGTCGTTGGGTATGCTCTGCGCCGAGGATGAGCTGGGTATCGGAACGAGCCACGAGGGGATCATGGAGTTGCCGGCCGAGGCCAAGGTGGGTACCACGGCCAAGGAGTACCTCAATATTCAGGATGACTACCTGATTGCCATCGGCCTCACGCCCAACCGCATCGATGCCGCTTCGCACATCGGTGTGGCGCGCGATTTAGTTGCCTACCTGAAGAGTCGTGGTGAAGCGATTGAATTGAAATGGCCCTCGGTGGAGGCCTTCAAGGCCGATAACCACGAGTTGGAGATCGCTGTCGAGGTGCAGAATCAGGAGGCCTGCCCCCGCTATGCCGGTGTGACGGTCAAGGGGTGCAAGATCGGCCCCTCGCCCGAGTGGATGCAGAACTACCTGCGTGCCGCGGGGATCAATCCCAAGAATAATTTGGTCGATATCACCAACTTCATCCTCTTTGAGTTGGGTCAGCCCCTGCACGCCTTCGATGCCCAAAAGATCGAGGGCGGCAAGATCGTGGTACGCACCTGCGCCGAGGGTACGCCCTTTGTTACCCTCGATGGTGTGGAGCGCAAGCTGACCGAAAACGACTTGATGATCTGCTCGGCGGAGCGTCCGATGTGTATCGCCGGAGTCTTTGGTGGCCTGGATTCGGGTGTGAGCGACACGACGACCGATGTCTTTATCGAAAGCGCCTATTTCAACCCCGTTTGGGTGCGCAAGACGGCCAAGCGTTTCGGTCTGAATACCGACTCGTCGTTCCGTTTCGAGCGCGGTATCGACCCCAATATGCAGATCTACGCCCTGAAGCGTGCCGCCCTGCTCTTCCAGGAGCTCGCCGGCGGTGAGATCGCAAGCGAAATCACCGATCTGAACCCCTCGCCCGCCGAGGATTTCCGTTTCGAGATCGACCTGAAGCGCGTCAATATGCTGATCGGCAAGGAGATTCCCGAGTCGACGGTGCGCACGATCCTCTCGGCCCTGGAGGTGAAGATCGAGAAGGAGGAGGGTTCGGTATGGTCGGTGGCCGTGCCGCCCTACCGTGTGGATGTGCAGCGCGAGGCCGACCTGGTGGAGGATATCCTGCGTATCTACGGCTACAACAATGTGGAGATCCCGCAGGCCGTGCACTCGACCCTCTCCTATGCACCCCGTCCCGACAAGACCAAGTTGATGAATATGGCGGCCGACTTCCTGACGGCCAACGGCTTTATGGAGATCATGTCCAACTCACTCACCAAGGCGGCCTACTACGAGGGGTCGGAGACCTACCCCATCGAGAAGTCGGTCAAGATCATGAAT
>CAJGDL010000068.1 GCA_904502075.1 uncultured Alistipes sp. | reverse complement strand
TTGCATGAAAATTCGTGGGGATCTTCCTATTATTAAGGAGTTACCAAGTCGATCAACCGCCCGGACGACAAGGCGGTTTGGGGCAATCCGCGGTTTTGGATAAGCGGTAGATTGCCACAAATTTTCATGGTGGCAAATCGCATTCCACTACGCCATAAAATGAAAATTTTCGCAATGACGAGGTTTATCTCTACCCTGTCGGACTATGCTCGACAGGGTAGAGACTTTTTTGCACCCCACCGGAATTTTAAAGGGATCAACCCCTTCAAAAGGCGGATTTTTTGATTCTCCACACCCCTTGATTGCACAATCTTTTCGAGAAGGGAGAAAAAACCCGCCTCTTATCCCCTAAAAAACTTGCTTTTTTACTGTTTTTTACCTAATTTTGTATTTCGATAACCCAAAGCGAAAATTTCTCTCCGAAGATATCTTCGGACAAGCAAAGAAAAGCCTATGTTTTTCGTCCTTAAAGAACTCTTCACAGCCCTGCTGTTGGCTCTCGTCGTATCGGGTGGCATCGTAGCGGTGATCGCCCTGATGGCCCGCTCGACCCACGCGCGCTACGACTTCTTTGACCTGAAGCCGATCTTGATTTTGGGCATCACGCTGATCCTCCTTTTTGCCGAGGCTCTCTTCCTCTTCGGTGCGGTGCGCGTGCGCCGTCAGATCGACCAAAAATGGAACCTCGTGGCCATGAGCATTCAGCAGGCCCAATCGGTCGGCCAAAACCTCGGCAACGACCAACTCGAGGCGCTGATCCGCCAACAGATCCCGGCAGCCGAGGATTTTATTTCGTTCGGCCGCGAGGAGCTCAACGCCTCGACGGCAAATGCCGCCGCCATCGCCACGGCCTACTACCGCGAACTGCGCAGCGGAGTGAGCGGCTATATTTGGAAGCGCCTGCTTTGGCTTGTGGGCTTCGCCTTGGTGGGAGGCTTTCTGATGATCAACGACGCAGCGAAGCAGTCGCGCCGCAGTCGGGCCTATGCCGCCTACCTGAGCGAATATTAACCTACGCGAAAAAACAAAATACAAACATAAAACATTAACACTATGGAGAACCATATTTTAGTCGGCGTCGGTGGTACCGGCGGTAAAATTCTGAAGGCCTTCCGCAAGCGTCTGTTTGCAGAGTTCACGGATGACCAGTTGGCCAAGTTGCCTATTTCGTTCGTCTATGTCGATTCCTCGAACGAGATGATGAACCGCGAGGATGTTACCTGGCGCGTGTTGGGCAAGAATGCCATCTTCAACGACAACCAATTCGTCAACATCAAGGGCATCTCCCTGAACGAGGTGTTCGCCAGCCCGAGCAGCTTCCCCGGCCTGAAGGGCTTCATCGGCGACCCCGAGGTGATGAAGAAGACCCTCGGCGAGGTAGGTGCCGCTGCAGCTCAGAAGCGTCGCGCCGGACGCATCCTCTTCGCCTCGAACATCGACAAGTACATCAACGCCCTGACGGCCCAGTATAACCGCGTGAACGACATCACCCACGCCACGCGCACCAACATCCACATCTTCACGGGTCTGGCCGGCGGTACGGGCTCGGGCTCGGTGATCGACCTGGTTTCGCAGACCCGCATGATTCCCCAGTTCCGCGAGGGGCTGAGCGGCGACGGCAAGATGGGTACGAGCATCGTGCTCTACTGCATGACCCCCGAGATCACCCCTCCGGCCAAGTGTGATGCCGGTCGCTACCATGCCAACGGCTACGCCGCCCTGATGGAGCTCAACGCCCTGATGATCAAGAAATACATCCCGCACGATGTGACGGGCAAAAACGATCGTCTGAATTTGGAGAAGGTGGCCAAGGTGGTGGACGGCTGCATTGTCTACAGCAACGTGAACGAGAACGGCCTGAGCGTGGAGTCGCACGAGCAGCTGCCCGCGCTGGTTTCGGACTTTGTCTACAACCGCGTCTTCCTGCCCTACAACAACAACACCGAGGAGTTCCTGCGCTCGTACAGCTTCGAGAACATCAACGACTGGGATAAGGAGAAGAACGAGAAGTCGAAGGAGGGTGTCGTAGACTATGTACGCTCGAAGACCGTCAGCTCGTTCGGTATCAAGCGCATCATGATCCCCGAGGAGGAGATCACCGAATACTTCACCTTCAACCTCGGCCGTCAGGCCCTGTTGCAGATGCGCTACAACAACTGGGCCGACGACATGGGCTACCGCGACACGCCGGCCAATGTCGATTTCCACTCCGAGGTCAAAGAGCCCGAGAATTGGAACAAGTGGCGCATCAGCGACAAGCACCTGATGCTCAACCAGCCGATTTTGAACTCGGACATCGAAGGCAAGAATAAGTGGCCGTCGTTCAACGACTATTGGGTAAATGCCATCGACGCCTGGACCGACCAGGCCCGTTCGGCCGCCATGCCGCTCAACGAATTGGAGAAGTTCTGCAACGAGGGCTACTCGAAATTCTTCCGCAAGGTGGGTGTCGCAGAGTTCTTCGAGGGCAAGACCCGCGCCAAGGAGGAGCACGCCTACGAGATCGTCGAGATCGTCGAGAAGCAGCTCTTCGACAAGTGGGCCATGGGCGACTATTCGCTCTACAACCTACAGCAGTTTGTCGACTGCCTCAAGGAGCTCGTCGATGACCGCCGCAAGGGCTTCGAGACGAAGATCAACCAGACGAGCCAGGTGCTCGAACAGCTGGAGCAGGCCCGTGTACTGAACCGCTCGGAGTGGGAGAACCTGGGTCTGATCGGAGGTCTGATCAAGAAGAACAAGATTATTCAGCAGCACGCCACCATCCTGCAGCAGATCTACATCAAGCGCACCGAGATGGAGGGTATGACCTTCGCCATGGGTCTGTTGGCCTCGCTCTTCACGAAGTTCAACCAGCTGCGCTCGCGCATCGACCAGTTTGTGGCCACCATGGAGGCCGCCTTCAAGCACACGGAGGCACAGATCGGTTCGCGCTGCCAGGATAACGGCGGACTGGACGACACGAAGCAGTCGATCATCCGCTTCTACAAGCGTGGCGAGGTAGTAAACTTCACGCAGGAGGTGATCCGCGACAAGAACCGCCAGAAGGGGGTAGCCGCCGAGATGCGCGAGGCATTGATCTCGACCATCGGCACCGAGCGTTCGTTCGTTCGCGCCAATGCCAAGATCGACAAGGATCAGATTGCCCAGATTTTCGATACGACGATCCGTCGCAAGGCGATCGCCATCCACAACGACCTGCGTCAGGAGGAGCACGAGAAACTCATCGGTCGCAACATCATGGAGCAGCTCTCGGAGATCTTCCAGAGCGACGACCAGCTGCACTCGTTTGCCAAGGATGTGGTGGAGAAGAGTGGCGTTTACAGCGTCTTTGACCCCACGGAGATCAAGCGTGCGGTGAAGAACAACGAGGTACCGTCGGTGGGTCGCAACATCATGCGCAAGATCGTCTTCATCAACCTTCCCGAGGCCAAGGGCAACGAGCAGGTGATGAAGTTCTCGTCGAAGTTCAAGCAGGCATTGATCGACTCCGTAGAGGCCGGCATCCAGGTGAAGATCGACGAAACGGGCTCGCGCAAGAACGAGATCACGATCTTGACGATCGCCTACTGCTTCCCGTTGCGCACGCTGCGCGACCTGCGCTTCATGGAGGAGCGTTACCTCGAGGCGATCAATAACCCCAACACGGGGCGTGAGAACCGCACCGTCCTCCACACCGAGGGCACGGGCGAGCAGTTCCCCAACCTCTTTATGGCCCACGAGGCTTCGGCATCGGAGATCCGCGAGCAGTACACCAAGTACCTGATCGCCGCCTACGCCATCGGCCACATTCGCTACGCCGACCGCGAGGATGGCACGGGTCTAAAGGCCTACGGAACGATCTCGATCAGCCGCACCGGTCTGGAGACTCTGAACCCGATTGCCAACAAGTTTACCGAGATTCCCTACATGTATGAACTCTTCACCGAGGCAATGGGCGAGGAGCTCAAGGCGAAGGTGGCCGCAGCCCTGCAGGGTGAGTACCTCCATGTGGAGAAGCGCAAGGAGCTTTTGACCACCATCCAGGGGCTGATCCGTGACGTAATCCTTCCCGAGTGCGACAACAACAAGGGATCGGAGAAGTTCCTCTTCTTCAACAAGCAGGCCGAGGGCGCCATGGATGTCATCGAGGGCATCGCACAATAAATCAACCGGGAGCGGGTAGCGGGCCGGAAGCCCACTACCCTCCTCCCCTATTTACACAGAATAAGAAACCAGCAAAAAAGAGAAAATTATGGCAAATAACATTCCCGGCATGCGCAAGGGCTACTGCATCAACATCGGCAACTGCGACAAGGCCAACACGAAAGAGGAGATTACGATTGGTATCGGCGAAGAGTTCGTCTGCCCCGACTGCGGCGGCGCACTGGCCGAAATTAAGAAAAAGGGCGGTGTTCCCGCTTGGATCTGGGGCGTGGTGGCCGCAGTGGTTCTGGGTGGCGGTGGTGCCGGTGCCTGGTTCGCCCTCGGTGGCGGCGAGAAGGAGGTTCCCGTGCAGGAGATCACGCTCGATGCCGAGAGCTACACGGTGAAGGTGGGCGAGCAGGTGATCATCAACGCCATGGCCATGCCGATCGAGGCCACGAACCCCGCGCTGAGCTACGCCTCGGCCGACGAGACGATCGCCACGGTGATGGGCCCCGAGATTACGGGTGTGAAGGCCGGAAAGACCACCATCACGGTAACGGCCTTGGATGGCAGCCTCGTTCAGAAGAGTGTGGAGGTGACGGTGAAGGCCAAAACGCCCCAGCCGCCGACCTATCCCACGGTAGGCACCTTTACGGGTAAGCTCAAGAACGGCTATCCCCACGGCACGGGTACGCTGACCTTCCAGTCGCAGCGTCTGATTGATGCCCACGACACGAAGAACCGCTTGGCCCAGCCCGGCGACTACCTGATCGGCGAGTGGGACAACGGCCACCTGGTACAGGCTCGTTGGTACGATGCACAGAACAACCTCAAGGAGACGATCGTTTTGGGTAAGTGCATGAATCCCGAAAAGGATCACCCGCTGGGTCGTTTCCGCAAGCAGTAAAGAAGAGTCGAACCCTTAAACGGAGTACCATGCAACGCTTATTATATATAGGTATCGCCCTGCTGAGTCTGACCTTCACAGGTCGGGCTCAAAGCAGCGCGTGGTATCGCACCCAGCTGCTTCAGCAATTGGGCGAAGCGAACCACCTCACATTCACCCCCTCATCCCCCGAGGGAAGAGCCGTAATCGGGAGTTGCAAAGGCTACCCCGTGGTTGCCGAGTGGCAGTCGGGAATCATCTGTCACTTGGGCATCGAACTCTTTGAGCCCGAGCTCAAAACAATGGCCGGCAAGCCACTTTGCGACTTTGCCGAACGCTACCTCCTGGAGGAGCTCTCGTGTGAAGACCCCACCGAATTGGAGCGGAAACGCATCGACGACGGAGTGATGCAGAGCGGATCGGCTCAAAGCATCATCGGGAGCAAGGAGCTGCTCTTCAGTGTCAATCAGTTGGAAAGCGGCCATTATGAACTTCGTTGGGAGAGCCAATCAGGTACACCGCTCTACACCCTGACCATCCCGGCAAACTGGGGACTGATCACCGGCAAGAGCAAGATCGAGCTGGAGAACGACCTCAAACAGGAGATTCAACAACACCCCATCGAGGAGAAGTTGCCCCGAGTGCCAAAACCCGAGCGACTGGAGAAGACCTCCGGCCGAGGAATTCTGGTCTATAAGCGCGGACACTACATGATTCCCGAGATGGCCTCGGCCCTCTACTACCGCGAGAATCGCAAGGGCAACGAGACCACCTACACGCTCCTCTCGGAGCAGGAGCATGCAGCCGAATCGCTGATCAACCTCCTCTCGGTGGCAGCCCTGGCTAAGGAGTACACCGCCGAGGTTTCGCAGCAGAAGTATGGATTCCAACAAGAGGTCTACCGAGTGAACCTGGGCAAGTTGATCAACCTCTTCATGAGCAACGGCTGCGAGCCCTACGTCGGCATCGAGCAGAGCGACGAAAAGCAGATCGTCGCCACGCTCGTAATGGTCAACAAGGAGTGGGGCTACAACCACATCCTCAAGGTGACGGCCGACCGCAACCAGATCGCCACGGAGGGGGGAAAGCTCTCGATCACGATCAACGCCTACACCCCGACCCACAACCTGGCCCGTCTCTACGACGATGACAACATCAAGAAGAACTCGAAGGCCCCCAAATTTACCATCAAGGCAAAAACAGAGAAGTAAGATGAAAAGATTAGTAACCATTTTCTTGGC
The DNA here is from genome assembly GCA_904502075.1 of uncultured Alistipes sp. Lineage (GTDB taxonomy): Bacteria > Bacteroidota > Bacteroidia > Bacteroidales > Rikenellaceae > Alistipes. Next base: position 2,975 of record CAJGDL010000068.1, on the reverse strand, counting down.
CGTATTGGGTTTCAGCCTCACGGCCGAGGCTCAGATCTCGGTTGACAAGCAACTGGGAGCCCTGGATGCCGAGCAGACCAAGGCCCGTATCAACCAAATCAAGCGCGACTCGTGCTACCTCTATGGCGAGGGTACGATGCCCACCAAGGAGGAGGCCGATGAGTTGGCGATGAACAACCTGGTGGCCAACATCGAGGAGTGGTGCGCCACCCAGCCCGGCGGAGATGCCCCCAACATGGTGGGCAGCAGTGTGCTTCGCGGCTACCCGATGATGAGCACCATGCGCGGCAATATGTACCGCTCGTTTGCCTACGCACACAAGAGTGAGATCCTCCCCTCCTACGCTGCCACGACGGAGACCCCCGCCGAGGAGCCCACACCCGCACCCGCAGAGGAGGTGGCTGCGGCTCCTGTAGTTGAGGCCGCTCCGACCGTTGAAGCGGCTCCCGCAACGACACTCACCGCCGAGGAGCAGGCCGCCCTGGCCGAGTTGAACATCTCGGAGGGTGCCGCTGCCACGATCGCCGCCGCCACGGGTACGGCTGCCGTAGCAGTTGCCACGGAGGAAGCAGCACCCGTTGTGGAGCCTGCTCCCGCCCCCATTGCCGAGACGACTCCGGCTCCTGTCGTAGTGGCCGAGCCCGAACCGGCACCCGCCCCCTCGTTCCCGATGAATGAGTTGGTGGCCCTGAAGACCATCGACGAGGTGAAGCAGTTCCTGGGCAACCACGGCGACACCTGCGCCCACGGCGATGTGACGCGCTCGATGGATTTGGAGATGGTGGGTCAGGCCATGCTGATCGTCTACAACATCTCGGACGGCAAGGTTCGCACGATTTTGGACAAGAAGCAGGAGAACGGCAAGCGCGTGAACTACTTCTCGCGCTACGAAGATTCGACCCGCAACTACAAGGGCTGTGGTGCCTGGTGGGTCCTGATCACCCGATAACCATTCTAAAAGAAAATCTGTAAAATAAAACGCGTTATCTATATGAAAAAACTTATTCTTATGTGCTGTTTGGTGGCCGGAGTTTGGGCCTCGGCCACGGCACAGTCGGTAAAATTCGAAATCAACAGCGGCATGGAAGACAACCCCACGCTGAAGTCCAAAATCGAGCGTAATGTATCGAACCTGCTGACGGAGATCAATCGTGCCCAATCAACCGGCACCTCACTGAATTTCAACGCCTTCGAAATCACCTCGGATGCCAAGACCTCGCTCTCGATGCTGTGGTCCAATGTCCCCTTTGTCTGCATCGAGGAGGAGATCGTGGAGCGTCTTCTGGGGGTTAGTGGCGGCTACCAGGTACGTTGCGTGCCCCTGGAGTTGCGCCCCACTGACGCCAAGGTATCGGACGACAGCTACCAGGAGGCCGTTATCGACTTCAACCATGCCGGCGAGATCTCGAGTTTCTACTTTGCCATCAGCAACAACCTCTACTCACAGGTGATGAAGAAGGGTGGCGAGGTGACCGACCTGCGCCGCCGTCAGCTGATCCTGGACTATGTGGAGCACTTCCGCACGGCCTACAACCAGAAGGATCTCAAATTCTTGGAGGCAGTCTTCAGCGACGATGCGATCATCATCACCGGTAAGGTGACGACCCGCAAGCCCATCGACTCGCCCATTCCCATCACGAAGGTGGAGTACAAGACCCAGAGCAAACAGGAGTACCTGACCAACCTGCGTCGCGTATTCGCCAACGCCAAGTATGTGCGCGTAAACTTCAGCGAGATCAAGATTCAGCGCCACCCCACCATGGAGCACTACTACGGTGTCCTGCTCCGCCAGGGTTACAGCACCCCGGGCTACTCGGATGACGGTTATGTCTATCTGTTGTGGGACTTTATCGACGAGCAGCACCCGCAGATCCATGTCCGCACCTGGCAGCCCTATTGGCTGAATCCCGAGAAGACGGTTGCCATCGAAACCGAAGAGGTATTCGATATCGGCGACTTCAACCTCGATATTTAAGTTGTATAAAAATCCGACCCGGTATGCGGGTCGGATTTTTCTCTAAAATTTGCACACATTTTGGTGTTGTAACGAAAGTTCTGACCGGAAACCCTCCCTTTTTTTAATGACGAAAGATAAAAAAATGTACAAAACTCAATACTTTTTATTATCTTTGTTTGAAATATAGAACCAAAAAAGATCGAAATATGAGACTGATTATCGAAAACACCCCGAAGCAGGTGGCTCAGTGGGCTGCCCGCTACATCGTTGAGCAAATCAAGCAAAAGGCCAAATACACCACCTCTCCGTTTGTCCTGGGACTCCCCACCGGATCTACGCCCCTGGAGACCTACGCCGAATTGATCCGTCTCCACAAGGCCGGCGAGGTGTCGTTTCAAAATGTAATCACCTTTAACATGGACGAGTATGTGGGACTCCCCGAGGAGCACCCCGAGAGCTACCACTCCTTCATGTGGAACAACTTCTTCAAACACATTGACATCAAGGCCGAGAATGTGAATATTCTGAACGGCAATGCCGAGGATTTGGAGCAGGAGTGCGCCGACTACGAAGCCCGTATCGTCGAAGCTGGAGGAATCGACCTCTTCATGGGCGGTATTGGTGAGGATGGCCACATCGCCTTCAACGAGCCCTTCTCGTCGCTCAACTCGCGCACGCGCCAAAAGACCCTTACGCAGGATACGATCATCGTGAATTCGCGTTTCTTCGGAGGCGATGTAAACCTGGTTCCGAAGACCGCCCTGACGGTGGGTGTCGGCACCGTCCTCTCGGCCAAGAAGGTGCTGATCCTCGCTACGGGCCACAAGAAGGCACGCGCGGTGCGCCACGGCATCGAAGGGGGTTACAACCACCAGTGGACCATCTCAGCCCTGCAGGTACACCCCTGTGGCATCATCGTTTGCGATGACCCCGCTGCCGAGGAGTTGCGCGTGTCTACCTACCGCTACTTCAAGGATATCGAGCAGAAGAACCTGATCTGCAACCAATAACAGAAAAG
>CAJGDL010000067.1 GCA_904502075.1 uncultured Alistipes sp. | reverse complement strand
TGCCCATATAATGCGTCTTGTTTTAATATTACAGAGGATGATGCAAAGATACGGAAAATACACAAGAATATATGGTGTTTATTTAATAAAAAAAAGGAGGTACAAGAAAATAATTCTCATTCCTCCTGTTGATAATCAGCTATTTACGCTGATAGTCTTGTCTAATATTCGTCCTCGTTAAACAGAAAATCGTCCTTCGAGGGGTAATCGGGCCAAATATCCTCGATCGACTCGTAAATATCACCCTCGTCCTCGATCTCCTGCAGATTCTCGAGCACCTCCAAGGGTGCGCCCGAACGAATGGCGTAGTCAATCAACTCCTCTTTGGTTGCGGGCCAGGGTGCATCCTCCAATTTCGATGCAAGTTCAAGTGTCCAATACATATCGTAGTCTCTTTTTAGGGTTTAACTTTGCGACTCCCCACCCCTTATTGGGGGCGGTTTTCCGCTTTCGGGGTGCAAAGGTATATAAATTTATCGAATTACCAAATAAACTTATGGGCGCCAAAGGGTTTCTTCAATCCCGAGACGCTCCGTGACCACGCGCCCCAATAGGTAGAACCAATCCGAAAGGCGGTTTAGGTATTGCAGGGCTGTGGGTTCGATTTCGTGCTCTGCGGAGGCTCGCAGTGCGGTACGCTCGGCGCGACGGCAGACCGTGCGGCAGACATGGCAGAGCGAAAGGAGTACATGCCCTCCGGGGATCGTGAATTTCGTAATGGCGGGAACCGAGGCCTGCATTTGGTCGATCTCCTCCTCCAAGTGGGCCACATGCTCCGCTTCGAGCGGGGCCATCTTGCCCTCTCCCCCATGACCCACGGCCAGCAAAGCCGCCACGGTCATCAGGCGGCAGTTGATCGCCTCGAGACGTGGAGTGAGGTCGCAGAGCCGCTCCTCCGAGCGCATGCGGTCGCCCAAGAGGGCCGTGAAGGCCGTGAGTTCATCGACCGTGCCGTAGGCCTCGACGCGCAGATCGCTCTTCGGAACTCGCTCGCCTCCAATGAGCGAGGTAAAGCCCTTGTCGCCCGTTTTCGTGTAGACTTTCATAGCTTGAAGTGTTGTTTTGGCAGGTGGTTGTGGAAGAGGATCAGGTAGCCTCGGTTGTCGATCGAGGTGCAGCGGTGCTGCTCGACGATTCGATTGCAGAGCTTCGTGCGCTCGCGACAGTCGTAGGGCCGCGACAGCACCAGGGTTGCCTGTAGGCGTTTGGCCTCCTCCACCAGGGCCAGGGTCTCGCTCTCGCCCACCTCCGAGGTGAGGATGGCGTAGGGACACCCCTCGGGCAGGGCGTTGATCGCATAGGTGGCGTAGCCGCAGTGGATCATCAGGTTCTGCAACTGAATGGCTCGGCGCATGGGGGCTCCCAACGCGAGTAACTCATCGTAGAGGTCGTGGCGGGAGGCCATCAGATCGCGCCTCATAAAGACCTGGCGCACGATGGAATAGACATAGGGCGAATGGACCCCATGACCACGAAAATAACGAGCACGCGCAATTCGCCCGGGCAGTTGCCCGAGGTTGTAGAGGCGTTGTTTCAGGGTACGTCCGCTCTGTTTCATGGGGGAAAACTATTTTTTAAGCATACCGGCCAGGCGACCCGTCGAGAAGGCGATTTGGAGGTTGTAGCCACCCGTGTTGGCATCCAGATCCAGCACCTCGCCCGCAAGGTACAACCCTTTGACCTTCAGCGATTCCATCGTGTATTTGTTCACCTCGTCGCACCGTACTCCTCCGGCCGTTACCACGGCGAAGGGGAAGGGGGCGTAGTCTGTGATCGGGAATACGAAGCCCTTTAGGAGCTTCACCAGGCGTAGCTTCTCGGCCTCGCTGAGTTTGCGTACATAGTTCTTTGAGTGGATATCCAACTCGTTGGCAATGGGCAGCACCAGGGCCTTCGGTACCAACTTGCGCAGCAACTCGGAGAAGAATTCGTCGGGCTGCATCTCGGCTAAATCGCGCTCAATACGATCCAATAGCATCTCCTCGGTGAGGCCGGGCTTGAGGTCTACGACCAACTTCACGCGCTTCTCATCAATCAAGGCATCCACTGCATCGCGGCTCACGCGCAGGGCCACTGCCCCCTCGATACCGCGCTCCGAGAAGCCGATTTCACCGAACTCCTCGCGCACCTCCTCGCCCTCGACGAAGAGCTTGACGCGCACGTTGCGAAGCAGGAGCTTATCCATGAACTTCATCTGGGCATGCGACGACTTGAGGGGCGTGAGTGAGGGGCGCACTGGCTCGATCGTGTGGCCCAGGTCGGCGGCAAAGAGGTAACCGTCGCCCGTAGAGCCCGTGCCCGGGTAGCTGACACCTCCCGTGCAGAGGATCACAGCCGGAGCCTCCTCTTTGCGCGAGAAGCCTCGCTTGTTCATATACTTCACGCCATAGACCTTGCCTGCAGCGGTGAGGATCTCCTGCACTCGGCAGTTGTACTCAATCTTCACGCCATTTTCCACGCAGTACTCCAGCAGGGCGTTGGCTACATCCCACGCCTTGCCGCTCTTGGGGAAGACACGCTCTCCGCGCTCGATCTCGAGCTTTACGCCCATGCGCTCGAAGAAGCGAATCGTCGCCTTGTTGTTGAACTCCGCAAAGGCCACCTCGAAGAAGTCGGCATTGGTGCGTACATGCGTGAGGAACTCCTCGGGCGGCCGGGCATTCGTGAGGTTGCAACGCCCCTTACCCGAGATACGCACCTTGCGTCCCGATTTCTCCATCTTTTCGAGCAGTAGCACGCGCTTACCGCTGCGGGCTGCCGTTCCGGCGGCCATCATGCCCGCAGCACCGGCTCCGATGACAATCACATCGTAGGCCTCGCGCAGGCGATTTTCCGTAGTTTGAGTATCTGTTTCGCGAATCATACAACAAAGATACGAAACAATTCACAATTCACAATTATTTTCGTGGGAATTATCAGAAGTGTGGGAAATATAGGAATTGTAGTGGCTTTCTGAAATTTCGAGTGCGAAGGGGTTGGCTGTAATGTACGACAAATTTTGGGAGGTTGCCATCTTTCCTTCGGCTCCTCGCAATGACTGCGAGAAGAGTTAATTTTTTGATTTTAGGCGAGGAAATTTTGTGCCAACGAAAGATAGTTGTCTTGAGGCAAATTTGATGTCAGAAGGTTGCAGTTGCGGTGCATCGCAACAAAAAAGCCCGGATGGGTAGTACTTGATGTACATCCCATTCGGGCTTGACTTGTGATGTGCCGTAAATGCGGTCTTATCACATCAAATTAGGCCTCGAGGGCAAAACGCTTGTAAGCCACAACCGTAGCCTCCTTGTCGGCCTTCTGGATGAACTCGCGGATCGACTCCTTCTCACCCACTACGCACTGGTTCAGAAGCGTGTTCTCCTCGAAGAACTTGCGCATCTTACCCTCGGCGATCTTCTCAAGGATGGCATCGGGCTTGTTGGCGTTCTTGGGATCCTGCTTCATGGCCTCGATGGCGATCTTACGCTCGTGCTCCACGGTCTCGGCGGGGCAGTCGTTCTCGTCGATCGAGATGGGGGCCATAGCCGTAGCCTGCATGGCAACGGTGTGGGCAACCTCCTCCGAGATCTCCTTGTTGAAGCCCAGGACGGTACCCAGCTTCTTGTTGAAGTGAACGTAAGCGTGGCAGTAGGGAGCCTCGATACGAGCGTAGTAAGCCAGCTCGCACTTCTCGCCGGTCTGACCCGACTTCTCGGTTACCATCTCCTCTACGGTGATACCCTCGGCGTTCTTGGTAGCCAGCAGAGCGGCGGTGTCGGCTGCATCGGCAGCAACGGCAACCTCCAGCATGGCGTTGGCCGAAGCCGAGAACTCTACGTTCTGAGCTACGAAGTCGGTCTCGCAAGCGAGGCACAAGATGTAGGCCTTCGTGCCTACGATCTTCGTTACAACGACACCCTCGGTAGCGGTGCGATCGGCACGCTTGGCTACGATCAACTTACCCTTCTCGCGGATAATGTCCTGAGCGCGAGCGAAATCGCCCTCGGCCTCGATCAGAGCCTTCTTGCAGTCCATCATACCGGCACCGGTCATCTTGCGGAGCTTCATTACATCAGCTGCTTTGATTTCCATAGTTTTCTATTTTTTATTGTTTTAAATACTTGGTTAAAAAGTGGGCCGCACGGGCCTTGTCGGTGGTCGAAACCACGTCGTGCTCCTGCGGCCCAAAAATTGTGTATGCGCGTGGTTACTCGGCAGCCTGCTCGGTAGCAGCTACAACCTCGGCAACCGTAGCCTCCTGGGCATCAACATTGGCCTTTACAGCCTTCTTGATGCGGGGCTTGGCCTGCTTGGTGGCAGCAGCCTCCTGAGCCTCGTTCTCCTGGCTCTCCTTCTCCTTCTCGAGCTTGCGCTCCTCAACACCCTCGTTGATGGCGGCGCACATAGCGTCCAGAATTACGGCAATCGACTTCGTAGCATCGTCATTTGCAGGGATTACGTAATCAATGTCGGTCGGATCACAACAAGTATCAACCATTGCAAATACGGGGATGTTGAGTCGCTTGGCCTCCTTCACGGCGTTGGCCTCCTTCTGTACGTCTACTACGAACAGAGCCGAGGGAAGACGGGTCAAGTCGGCGATCGAACCGAGGTTCTTCTCCAACTTGGCACGCTGACGCTCGATCTGGAGCTTCTCGCGCTTCGAGAAGTTGTCGAACGTACCGTCACCCAGCATCTTGTCGATGGTGGCCATCTTCTTCACAGCCTTACGGATGGTGGGGAAGTTGGTGAGCATACCACCGGCCCAACGCTCCGTTACATAAGGCATGCCGATAGCGGCTACCTTCTCGGCAACGATCTCCTTGGCCTGCTTCTTCGTAGCAACGAAGAGTACACGGCGACCGCTCTTGGCGATCTGCTTCATGGCGGCAGCAGCCTCCTCGATCTTCAGCACGGTCTTGTGCAGGTCGATGATGTGGATGCCGTTCTTCTCCATGAAGATATAAGGAGCCATTTTGGGGTTCCACTTACGCTTCAGGTGACCAAAGTGAGCACCTGCCTCGAGCAACATTTCAAAATTAGTACGCATTGTTTTGTCTTTTTTTTAATTTTTGTTTTTACTTTTCTTCAACTTGCGGGTAGCACTACCCTACATTCAGGCAACGGTCCCACAAGTTTTTCGCATCTTGAGCAATCGTCCGGTAGGTTGTTCCTTCGGGGAGCAAGTCCGCACGATTTGAGAACTCTTGATACCCTTGTGTCGCAATAAAAAGTGCTGCGGAGCGAATATTAACGCTTCGAGAACTGGAACTTGCGACGTGCACCGGGCTGACCGGGCTTCTTACGCTCCACCTCACGGGGATCACGCATCAGGAAGCCGTTCTTCTTCAGAACCGAGCGATACTCCTCAGCGTTTACCTCGCACAGGGCACGGGCGATACCCAGACGGGCGGCCTCAGCCTGACCCTTGATACCGCCACCATCGAGGTTGATGGTTACGTCGAACTGCTCCAGGGTGTTGGTAACCAACAGGGGCTGCTTCACCTCATAGCGCAGGATTTCGAGCGGGAAATATACGTCGAGAGCTTTGTGGTTGATGGTGATCTGACCATTGCCGGGCTTCAGGAATACGCGAGCCACAGCGGCCTTACGGCGACCTACGGTATTGATAACTTCCATAATCTTCTCTCTTACTTAAGTTCGTTCAACTTGATTGCCTTGGGGTTCTGGGCAGCGTGCGGGTGCTCGGCGCCAGCATATACCTTCAGGTTCTTGATGATAGCCTCGCCCAGGCGAGTCTTGGGGAGCATACCCTTTACAGCGTGCTCGATCACGAAGGTCGGGCGACGGTTCAGGTAATCCTCGGGAGTGGCGAAACGCTGACCACCGGGGTGACCCGTGTAGCGAACATACTCCTTCTCAGTCATCTTCTTGCCGGTCAGCTTTACCTTGTCGGCGTTGATTACGATCACATAGTCACCGCAATCAGCGTGGGGGGTGAAGCTCGGCTTGTTCTTGCCGCGCAGGATCTTGGCAACCTGCGACGCAAGGCGTCCCAGCACCTCGTCGGTAGCATCGATCACATACCAATCCTTCTGAATGGTAGCTGCGTTCGCCGAGATGGTCTTGTAGCTTAATGAATCCATTTTTTACGTTTAGTTAATAACTTGTTTTTTAATGTAATCCGCCTACTTTTCTTCAAAGTAGTGGCGCAAAAGTACAACTAATTTTTTTATCCTGCAAGAAACTGATGAAAAAAAATCTTCATTTTTTGTAATTTATTGATATTCAGTGCCCCCAAAAGAAACTTTCGTTTTTTAAATTGGAAATTGAAATAACTCCTCATGCTTAATTCAAATAATAAAGCCTCGCAGATAAACTGCGAGGCCTTATTATTATATAGGTATACCACCCTATCCGAGGAACGAGAGCAGCAGACCGGCGGCAACGGCCGAGCCTACCACACCGGCTACGTTCGGACCCATGGCGTGCATCAGCAGGAAGTTCGAAGGGTTGGCCTCCTGGCCTACCTTCTGCGACACGCGGGCAGCCATCGGCACTGCCGATACGCCGGCCGAACCGATCAGCGGGTTGATCTTGCTACCATCCTTCAGGAAGAGGTTCATCAGCTTGGCGAAGAGCACACCGCAAGCCGTGGCTACACCGAAGGCGATAACACCCATCACGATGATCTTGATGGTCTCGAGCTTCAGGAAGGTATCGGCCGTAGCCGTGGCACCTACCGTGAGACCCAGGAAGATCACCACGATGTTCATCAGCTCGTTCTGCACGGTCTTCGAGAGGCGATCCACCACACCGCACTCCTTCATCAGGTTACCCAGCATGAGGCAACCGATCAGCGGAGCGGCATCGGGCAGCAACAGCGAGATGATCGAAGCGATGATGATCGGGAAGAGGATCTTCTCCTTCTTCGTTACGGGGCGCAACTGTTGCATTTTGATCTCGCGCTCCTCCTTCGTGGTGAGCAGCTTCATGATGGGAGGCTGTATCACCGGCACGAGGGCCATGTAGGAGTAGGCGGCTACAGCGATCGGGCCCAGCAACTCAGGCGCCAGACGGGCCGTGAGGAAGATGGCCGTCGGGCCGTCGGCACCACCGATGATACCGATCGAGCCTGCCTGCTCGGGGGTAAAGCCCAGGGCATAGGCACCGATGAAGGTGGCGAAGATACCGATCTGTGCAGCAGCACCCAGCAGGAAGCTCTTGGGGTTGGCGATCAGCGGACCAAAGTCGGTCATGGCGCCCACGCCCACGAAGATCAAGCAGGGATAGATACCGAGCTTCACGCCCAGATAGAGGTAGTCCAACAGACCGGCTCCGTCCTTGAAGTCGGCCCAGTGTACATGGCCGCCGGCAAAGAGCTCCTCGTGGAAGAGGCCGGCACCCGGAAGGTTCGTCAGGAGCATACCGAAGGCGATGGTCATCATCAGCATCGGCTCGTACTCCTTCTTAATGGCCAGGTAGAGCAGGAAGAAGGCGATCAGGATCATGATGAAGTTACCCACGCCCATTCCCGAGAAGAAGGCCGTGAAACCCATCGACCCGAAGAACTTCTCGATGCTCTCCAGTGCGAAATTGGATTGAAGAAGAGTCATCATACCTACTCGATCACAATCAGGTTATCGCCCTCCATAACGGTAGCACCCTGCTGTACGCATACAGACTTGACTACACCGGCGCGGTCGGCGTTGATTTCGTTCTCCATCTTCATGGCCTCCAGGACGAGCAGCGACTGACCTGCGGCCACCTTGTCGCCCTCCTTCACCTTCACAGCGAGTACCGTACCGGGCAGCGGGCTCTTTACGGTGTGGCCGCTACCACCGGCGGCGGCTACCTGTGCGGGACGCGAAGGAGCTGCCATGGTGGGGGTTACTGCGATGTTGCTGGCAGCCGTAGGAACGGGGGCTACCTGGGGCTTCTTGGCCGTCGAGCCCTTGCCGCCCTCGATCTCCACCTCGTAGGCCGTGCCGTTTACGGTCACATGAGCCAGCGTCGAGGCCTCGTTTACTTCGTCAATGGTCACTTCGTAGTTGTGGCCGTTTACTTTCAAAGAATATTTTTTCATCTCTTTTTCTTACTTAAAACTTACGGTCAGGTAATTGGGTTAAGCCGTGGATCTTCGAGCTCCAGGGCGAGTAAGCACGTTTGATGCTCAGAATGGTCAGCACCTCCGACTCCTTGTCGTGCAGGTCGCTCTTGTAGAGCTTCAGGGCCGTCATGATGGCGGCTACCTCCTCCTCGTGCAACGACAGGGTCTGCTTGGGCTTCGAGGCGCGGTGCCAGGTAACCACCTTACCGAAGGCCTGCATGATGAATACCAGCAGCACCAATACGGCAAAGACCAACACCACGCTGATCAGCGACGTCCAAAGAACCTGCGACCAATCCCAGTTTGCTTGTAACAGAATCATAATTCTATACGTTTAGGATGGTTTACAAAGGAATGTTCGAGTGCTTCTTGGGCGGGTTCTGCAAGCGCTTGGTTGCCAACGACTGCAGGGCGCGAATGATGCGGAAGCGCGTGTTACGCGGCTCGATCACATCGTCGATGTAGCCGTAGCGGGCAGCGTTGTAGGGGTTCGAGAACTTGTCGCGGTACTCCTGCTCCTTCTCGGCAACAAACTTGGCCTTCTCCTCGGGATTCTCGATGGCAGCCAGAGCCTTGGCCTGCAGTACCTCTACAGCACCGCTGGCACCCATCACGGCGATCTCGGCCGTAGGCCATGCGTAGTTGATATCGCCACGGATGTGCTTCGACGACATCACGATGTAGGCACCACCGTAGGCCTTGCGCAGCGTAACGGTAACCTTCGGAACCGTAGCCTCGCAGTAGGCGAAGAGCAACTTGGCACCGTGGGTGATCACACCGCCGTACTCCTGGGTCGTACCGGGCAGGAAGCCGGGAACGTCTACGAGCGTAACGAGCGGAATGTTGAAGGCATCGCAGAAGCGTACGAAGCGGGCAGCCTTGCGCGAAGCGTTGATATCGAGTACACCGGCCATGAACTTGGGCTGGTTGGCGATGATACCCACCGACTGACCGTTGAAACGGGCGAAGCAGGTGATGATGTTCTTGGCATAACCGGCCGAAGGCTCGAGGAAGTCGCCGTTGTCGACGATGGCACGAATCACATCGTACATGTCGTAAGCCTTGTTCGGGTTGTCGGGGATGATCTCGTTGAGCGTGTCATCCAGGCGGTCGATGCGGTCGGTGCATACGGCCATCGGGGTCTCCTCCATGTTGTTCTGGGGGATGTAGCTGATGAGCTGCTTGATGATCTGGAGACCCTCCTCCTCGGTATCTACGGCAAACTGGGCCACACCCGACTTGGTGGTGTGCATC
>CAJGDL010000066.1 GCA_904502075.1 uncultured Alistipes sp. | reverse complement strand
TTGCATGAAAATTCGTGGGGATCTTCCTATTATTAAAGAGTTGCAGATTCGCTCAACCGCCCGGACGACAAGGCGGTTTGGGGCAATCCTCGGTTTTCTGTAAGCGGTAGATTGCCACACTTTTGCATGACATCCCTTCGCTTTCCGATAGCCCCTAAAATGCAAAAGTTCGCAATGACGAAGTGTGTCTCTACAATATCGGGCAAAGCCGATATTGTAGAAACTTTTTTACCCTCTCCACCCGATTTTACGGTGATCCACATTTTCGCCCAATTCCTTCGCCCATGAAAAGATCCCCACGGTCGCCTACGCTCCCTCGGGATGACGACACGGGAAATGCACGATGCACAATGCACAATGTAGAATTTTTTAATTTCTTGCTCGTCATTGCGAGCACCGTCAGGTGAGTGTCAATCTTTTTATGGAAGAATTATTCTCGCAATCGGTCACCCATGAAAAGATCCCCACGGTCGCCTACGCTCCCTCGGGATGACGCCGCGCGGGCTTGCGACGGTGTGCATATCACAGGAGATTGCCGCGTCGCTTCGCTCCACGCAATGACTGCAAGGGAAATAATTGTGAATTGTGCATTACGAATTGCTCCTCTGCCTTTCCGGCAGGGGAGCAATTTTTCGATATCTCCGATTTTTTGGAAGATACCTCCGAATGATTGGTAAGCAAATATCTCTTTGTAAGAGGTCGATTTATCTTGATTATGCGCTAATTATCAACACTATACACGCTCTGTTTATGTGTAAAAAAGCCTATAGAAACACTCCTAAAAGGAATCGATGAAAAATTATAGTTTCAGCAGGGAAAGATGACTCAATCTCTACCTTTTTTAGATCACACCTAACTTATTGTGTATTAGTGGTTTAAATTTAATGGGGGGGGGTATTTTTGCGAAAATATTTGGAATTATAATTTATAATATCTAACTTTGCAACGCAATATCGACCTCTTACAAAGAGGTTGTTAAGTACTTGGGGTTAAGATGGGTTATAAGCGACTGTATGTAATCTTGTGTCTGTTGTCTCTTGCCACATGGAATCAAGTGTTGGCTCAAGAGACCAGGGACTCTGTTAAGATCTACTTCCGCCAGGCCTACTCGACCCTCGACCTTTCGATCCGAAACAACCGCGAAGCATTGGACCGCATCGCCGACTCCCTGGAGGGCAGTTATGCGGACTCGATCTATCAACTCAAAAAGATTCATGTGATCGGTGGTGCCTCGCCCGAAGGCAGCATCCCCCTCAACATCAGACTCTCCGAAAAACGCGCCGCCAGGCTCTTCGACTACCTCTCGAAGTATGGATCGCTGCCCGACTCGCTGAAGATCGTTTCGCACCTGGGTAGAGACTGGCAGGGGCTGCTCCGACTCGTCGAGGCCGACCCGAAGGTACCCTATCGCGAGGAGACCATCGAATTTATTCAGGACATCCTCGCCCGTTGTGCCGAGGGCGAACGCGAGATCGACAACAACGTGGGGCGACTCTCGCGCTTCAAGGGCGGCGAGCCCTATCGCTACATGTACCACAACCTCTTCCCCGAGTTGCGTGCCTCGCGCCTGATTCTCTGGTACGAACGCATTTGGAACCCGCTCAAGAGCCAACCCCTGCAGATTTCAGCCCCCCTCTCCCTCGGTTTGGAGGTTGAGTCCGCCCCCCTATGCCCCGCACCTGTCCAAATCAAGCCGCAAAAGCCCTTCTACATGGGCATCAAGAACAATATGCTCTACGACCTGGCCCTGGTGCCCAACCTCGGCGTGGAGTTCTACCTCGGAGCCCATCTCTCGGTAGCGACGAACTGGATGTATGCCTGGTGGAAGCACAGCACCAGCGACTGGTTCTGGCGCATCTACGGCGGCGACATCGCCCTGCGCGGATGGATGGGTCGCAAGGCCAAGGAGAAGCCCCTGACGGGCCACCACCTGGGTATCTACCTCCAAACACTGACCTACGACTTCGAGGTCGGAGGCCGAGGTTACATCGGAGGTGTGCCGGGTGGCGACATCTTCGACAAGGCCAACTGCGCCGCCGGTATCGAGTACGGCTACTCGCTGCCGATCGGTCGTCGCCTGAATCTCGACTTTACGATCGGTGTGGGCTACCTGTGGGGTACCTATTACGAATACCTGCCCATAGATGACTGCTATGTATGGCAGGCAACCAAGAAGCGTCAATTCTTCGGCCCGACCAAGGCCGAGGTGTCGCTCGTATGGCTCATCGGACGCGGTAACGTAAACCGCGAGAAAGGAGGCAGACGATGAAGCGGCTGATAAAACTCCTCTCGCTGTGGGCCGCCCCCCTACTTCTCCTTATGGGATGCAACCATAAGGAGCTCTGCGATATCCACCCCCACGAAATCACGATTCGTGTGGCTTTCGACTGGGTGGAGGCCCCCGAGGCCAACCCGAGAGGCATGTGCGTCTACTTCTACCCGCTGGATGGCGGCTCCGGAAAGCGTATCGACTTCCCGAACCGCGTGGGTGGCAAGGTGAATCTGCGCGTTGGCAACTACCGCATCCTCTGCTTCAACAACGACACGGAGGCCAACATCTTCTTCAACACCCACTCCTTCGACAGCCATGGTGTCTATACGCGCGAGGGTAATGTCTTGGAGCCGATCTACGGAAACTCGGCCAACTACAACCCGCGCGGAGAGGGTATCGACCAGGAGCGTGTCGTGATCACCCCCGACATGATGTGGGGCTGCAGTGCGGTGGACGTAATGATCGCCGACGACCACGTTCACTACACCTGTGTGCCGCAGAGTGCCCTTTCGCGAAGTAATTCGCAACCCCAATCGTCGGAAGACTCGCGTGCGGGCTACCCCATCACAACCAACGAACAGGTGATTACGCTCTACCCCCACGAGATGGTCTGCACCTACACCTACGAAGTACGCAACGTCTCGAACCTAAAGCATGTGGTCAATATTTGCGGCACCCTCTCGGGCATGGCGGGTCAGATGACCCTCTCGAGCGAGGCTCTGAGCACCGAGCCGGTAACCCTCCCCTTCGAGACCTATTCGGATGGCGTATCCACCCTCACGGGCCGATTCTACACCTTTGGCCACCATGCGGAGAATCTCGACCCACACACGATGACCTTCTATGTGGTGATGGACGACGGCACGAAACTCTGCTACACGGGTGGTAAGAACCTCGATGTGACGCAGCAAGTACACGAAGCCCCCGATTTTAGGCATGTGCACCTGATTATCGACGGCCTGGATCTCCCACAGCCGATCGAGAATGGCCATGGTTTCAAGCCAGGTGTCGATGATTGGGGAGTCGTGGAAGAGGATATTATCATGTAAAATTTCTAACAACCAAATTTAATAACAAACCTTTTAAAAAAAACACATTTATGAAAAAAGTACTTTTAGGAGCCCTGGCTGCTGTAGCGATGGTGGCCTGCTCGAAGGACGACGTGGTGGAGATGAACCGCGTGAATGATCAAATTTCGTATGGTGCTGTGGTAAACAGCGCTACGCGTGCCGCAAATGTATTCTGCAACAACCACAAGCCCGGCTCGTTTACCGTATCGGCCGAGCACGATGGCAAGCTCTACTTTGAGAACGATGTGATTACCGTTGCCAACGATGGTACCTGCAGCAGCACCGCTACGCGCTACTGGCCCAACTCGGGTGATGTTACCTTCTACGCCCAGGTAAACGGCAACATGAGCTACACGGCCGGCAGCGTTCCTACGTTCGACAACTTCGTGGTAGAGACTACTGTTGCCAATCAGAAAGACCTGATGTACGCTGTACAGAAGCAGGGCAAGAGCAACGACCCGGTAGCTCTGAACTTCCGTCACGCCCTGTCGCAGGTTGTTTTCGCTGCCAAGAACGCCAGCGAGGGCAAGCTCTATGTAGAGGTTTCGGGTGTAGAGGTTCACAATGTAGCCAACACTTCGACCTACACCTTCCCCGCAAAGGCAACCGTGAACAAGGTGGGCGAGCACAACGGTGGTGCAAACACCATCAACTACACCGATGGCACTTGGGGTAGCTGGGCCACCGCTACCGGTTCGGCCGACTACGCCGTATCGTTTGCTGCCAAGGAGGTAACGGCTACCGCTGCCCCCCTGACCTATGTAACGGATGAGAGCAACTTCACGAACGCCATGCTGCTGATGCCCCAGGGCGCTACGACGGCTTGGGATCCCGAGAACGAAGCTGCTGTTCCTGATATCAATGGCACCTATCTCTTGATCGACTGCTGCATCTACAACGTAGCTGGTGCTTCGTTCGATGCATCGGCTGATGTTGCCCTCTGGGGTAAGCAGGGTGCTCACGAGAAGCTCGCCGTACCCGCAAGCTTCGCTTGGGAGCAGGGCAAGAAGTACATCTACACCCTGGTATTCGGTAAGGGCAATGGTGGCTACGATCCCGAGCCCGATGACGACGAGCCGGAGGCTGTATTGGTTCCCATCTCCTACACGATCACCGTGGATGACTTTGTAGTCGTTAACGCCGGTGAGATCGAGGTAGAGTAATCACCCAATTCTCCCGAGTGGAGCCCACGACAGGGCTCCACATCGGGTTTTCCCGTGCGAAAAGCACACCCTTAGGCCGAGTGGGGTTGAATCTCCCTGCTCGGTCACCAATCAAACAGACGGATTATGAGTTCAAGATCGACCCATAAGAGGATTCTATCCGCGGTGGCCCTCCTCGTCCTCGTGCTGACCTCGGCGTGTCAGCGCGATGAGGTGGAGAACGCCGTGACGAGCAATAGAATCATGCTCCGCATCGAGGAGGATCGCCCGACGACCACCCGAAGCAGCGAAAACAGCCTCAAGATTCCCTTCGAGATCAACGGTCGCGCCCTCTCGCTCTCCCTGGGCGAGCAGGAGGACGAGGTGCTGGCCGAGCAAGAGACACGCGGAGCCGCCCTCGACAACACCACCAATCCGATCACCAAGATTGTCGTTACCGCCCTGCGCGACAACGGCGACATCTACTTCCGCGATGCCGAAGTCTCGATCAGCGGCAACCAAGGGATCTCCTCGCTCTTTTGGCCTCAAGAGCCCCTGTCGTTCTTTGCCTCCAGCACCTCGAGCGAGGAGCTGACCCTCCACCCCACCTTCATGCGCGATGGCGAGCGTTGCAAGGGGTCGTTCGACTACACCCTCCCCGCAGCCGGCTCCTCGCCCAAGAAGGATGCCACGGCACAGCCCGATGTACTCTTTGCCATCACCCCCGACCGATCGCTTGCCACCTCCTCGGAGGTACACCTCACCTTCCACCACGCCCTCTCGGCAATCCTCTTCAAGGTGGGTACGATGCCCGAAGGGATTCAGCTGAAGAGCATCTCGATTGGCGGAGTCTACAACGCCGGCCACTGCGAATTGGTGGATCTCGGCAACGAAGAGTTGCAATTCACCTGGAGCTATGCGGGTAAGAGCCAAAATGCAACCTATACGGAGGAGATCAACCAGCAGGCCGTGAGTGGCGAACAGATGGGCACGGCCGAGACAATCTTTATGATGCTACCCCAGACCTTGGGCAACAACACCCTCTTGCGCCTCGGATTTACGATGGACGGCATCGACTACCTCTTCGAGAAACGGTTCAAGGAGATCATCCCCGCCTGGGAGCCCGACAAAAAGTATATCTTCACCATCGGTCTGCCCGATAAGATTGATGTAGAAATCGACGACCAGGTGGCAGGAAATGTCAAGAGCCAGGTGACGATTACCAATACCGGTGTGGCCACGGGCTATGTCCGCGCCGCGATTGTTGGCTATTGGCGCAATGCAATGGGAGAGGTCTCCGAAGCATGGCAAGCAAGCGATGGTAAGTTTACTTACGCCACCAATTGGAGCACCTATTGGAAGCAGGGGGCAGATGGGTTCTACTACTACCAGCTCCCCCTGGAGCACGACCAGCAGACCGAGTGCCGCCTCTTCGAGAGTTACACCCTCTACGATGCCGTCTCCGATGCTCACATCGGCCAAAGCCTCGAAATCGACCTGGCGGTTCAGATCATTCCCCTCGCGGCGAAGAGTTTATGGAGCGAATTGGATCACCTTGAATAACCTCAAAAAACGACAAGCGTATGCGTAGCAAACATATTATATGCCTACTGATTGCCCTCCTCCTCGGCCTGACGAATCTGAAGGCCCAAACCTGGGAAATTTGGGGAGGTTCGAATGGACCACAGACCATTGGGAATGTCACCTACAATGCCGGAGCTACAAAAATCATTCTGATTGAGGGCAATGTAACCATCACGGGTACCATCACCGTGGATAATTGGACTACATTGCGTATTGTAAACCTTAGTGGCAGGGAGTACACCATCAAGAATGGGGTGAATGGAGATCGAACCACCCCGCTCTTCAAGGTAATCGGAGGCTCCAAGTTGGCCTTTAACTATACCGATCAGGGTTTTAATTTGCGCAAAAGCGATAATACAATCTACAAAGTATTAGAGAACGACGGTGCCTGGTCGAATATGACGGAGGCAAAATTTTCGAAATATGCCCCCATCACGCTTGACGGCGGTAGTATTTGGGCAAAAAATAGCCAAGGCGAAGAGTGGTATGAGGAAGAGGTAGGGAACGGAGTGAAGAAGTGGGTGCTCTCCGCGACCAACCAAATGCGCTTTACCGACAATACGTCGATGATTGAATCCATCGGAGCGTTGGAATTCTTCCGCGTAAATATCCGCAACTTCTACGCAAGCGACAACTTCGGCAAGGGGGGTAATACGCATAGCGGAGTCTTCGGCATCGCCTCGTCGCACATTTTTGGGACAGACACAAATTTATACCAATATCGCTACACCCACCTGAAGTATTGCTTGGTGGAAAAGTGCAAATCGAGAACCGGAGTCTTTCTGAATATCGGAAACTCGAACAACCTCAATTTGGCCTCCTACCCCCCGGATCATGCCGACCGCCGAATCGTCGTGGAAAATTGTACGATTCGGAATTGCGTGGTCTTTGGCGATAAAGACGGTTGGGGCGGTATTATCCGCTGCAAAGGAGGAAGTGCCCATCTGTTGCAACTCAAAAATACCACCTTCGACACCAATTTCTCGCACGGCGACGGTGCAGGACTTTGGTGGAATGCCGGAGGCCACTCCTCCACGAAGTGTACCATCGACGGCTGTACCTTCAAGAACAACCGCGCGATGCGTAATGCCGGTGGTATGCGTATGGAGACCATCTTCGAGTTCACGGGCAACAAGACCGTGGTTACAGGAAATGAGTGCTACGGTCTTCTACGAAGCGCGGAGACTACCTACATAGATGCTCCGGAGGATAACGGCAACGGTGCGGGTATTCATATCTTTGGCTACGCCTCAGATATGTATCATGTCGGTGGCGGTCTGATCACCTATAACCTCTCCAACAAATTGGAGGTGAGCGACAACTACGCTGCCGGTCAGGGTGGTGGTATCGCCTTTGACTTCACGGCTGCGACAAAACTTCTTGCGGGAACAAGAATTACCGCGAACTTCAGCGGCATGACCGTAAAAAACAACCGTGCCGGCATGGATGGCGGAGGGATCTATTTCAATAACACCACCTCTGCCGATCGCAACTACACCTTCAACATCTACCTCAATTCGGGAACCATCACGGGCAATGAGGCTCACCGCGGCGGAGGTATCTCGACAAGCAATGTAAATGTCTCATTCGAATCGGCAAGTAGCAATCTCGTTACGCTCTCCGAGAACAAGGCGACAGCGGGAAGTGGTGGCGGAATCTACATCTGTGACGGTAATATTTCGCTCGACCAGGTGAATGTAACCAACAATAGTTCCCTCTACGAGGATATCGCGGACAATGAGATCTATGGCGGCGGCGGTGTTTATGTGCAAAACGGCTCGTTCGCCATCCAAAGCGGCTCGATCGCAAACAACAGCAGCGGCATGTATGGAGGCGGTGTCTTCGTCTACAACGCCGATGCCGGCTCCAACGGAACGATTGCGACGAACGATGTTCTCCTCTCGGGTGGCGATATTACGAAAAACAACGCCCTCTACGGAGGAGGGCTGGCCGCTTATGGTGACCTCGACCTGACCATTCAAAACATCGACATCGAGAACAACACGGCCCTTAATGGCGGAGGCATCCTGATGAAGGGTATTGCCGACGGCCCGGCAAAACTCGACTACCAATCGGGAATTATCCGCTACAATCAGGCGAAAGCCAAGAATGGACAGACGCTCAACACGGCCTACAACCTCGACTACAAGACGATTTCGGGAATGGGTGGCGGATTCTATGTCGGAGAATACGCACAGCTGAGTTTCGCACAACCCCAAAACTTCGGTATCTACTCCAATATTGCCGAGAATGGTGCCGACGACCTCTTTGGCTACCACTCGAATGTCAAGATTACGCTTCCCGATGTGCAAAAACTGAACCTGGACGGTTATGAGGGTGGCAGCATCAGCAACTTGTTCTGGAGCGAGGACTACATCACCAACGACACCAACTACGACAAGGGGTTGAAGTTGAAGGGCAACGCCTGGAACACCGATCGAACCAATCAGCGTGTACGCGATGTGTTAAGAGAAAAAGAAGGGGAATACTATTGCATCGAGTTTGGCGAGAATGAGAGTTCGAAAGTCTATCAGAATAAATACTTGAGCCTCACCTTGATTTGGCACGAGGACTACCTCTTACTCGTGAAGAAGGGGATGAAGAGCGGCGAAAATGCCATCTTCAATATCTATCGGGTGGAGGGTGGAACCGAAAGCCTCTATGTAACCGTGATGCTCACCGATGCTGACAAGGATGAAAATGGCAACCGCACCAAGAAAATCACCCTCAAGCATGCCGGTACCTACAAGGTCGTAGAGCTTCCCTGGGCTTGGGCCTACGATGTCGATCAACAGCAGCAACAAAAGCTATTAGGACAAAACAACTCGGAGGAGGAGCGCACCTTCACCTTTACCAATACCCCAAAGGAATCGGCCCCCATCCACGACGAATCGCTCAAGGTCAACCACATGTAAGGCCGAAGACTCTCGAGTTCGGCTTGCTTGGCAAAAAGGCATTAAGGATGCATTCCTTAATGCCTTTGCTTTTTGGGGGAGGATTGTTGCTTTTTTTATGGGAATTATAGGAGGTGTAGGAGTTATAGGAGTTATAGGAGTTATAGGAATTTTAGTGTATATCTCCCATAATTCCCATAATTCCCACAATTCCCACAACTCCCATAATTCCCATAATTCCCACAATTCCCATAATTCCCACAATTCCCACAATTCCCATAATTCCCATAATTCCCACAACTCCCACAACTCCCACAACTCCCACAATTCCCATAATTCCCATAACTCCCTCCTCCCTAACCTCCCACCCCTCTAAAAAAACCACGCCCTGCC
>CAJGDL010000065.1 GCA_904502075.1 uncultured Alistipes sp. | reverse complement strand
CTTCCATTGAAACACAGCTCGCAAATGCCTCATTTCCGATAGTTGTTATGCTGCTTGGAATATCAAACTTTATGAGATTATTGCAAGCAATAAAAGCCTTATCTGGAATTGTAGTTGGTCTTCCATTGAATACCAAAGTACCTTTGCCTGTGGCTACATCATAGTTATTTTCAATAAGAGTAGTACCAAAACCCTCGGTTGTATAAGGGTCAAGCGGCTTGCCATCATTTGTTGTATATTCAAGGCTTGTAATAATACCATCTTGGTTAATTGTATATTTCAACTCTAAACCACCAATCGCATATTTAATAGATACAATAGTTGAGCGAGGCTTCTCACTATTTGCTTCTGCTTTTAGAGTTACGCTCTTCTGCTCCAATGCGCGAGTAGCAGGAACAACAGAGAGCCAACTCTTTGCATCAGATGGTATGATAACTTCGCACTCTACATTACTCAAATACTCCAAGTTGACAGTTCCTCCCTCTATTGGAAGACTCTTTATAGAGTTATCGGCAATCTGTAAAGCTGCCTCCTCGAATGTTAAGCGGCGCATAATGGTCTTTTCGCCATTTGAGACAAAAACGATAATCTTGCTATGCAGGTCAATCGCATCTCCTACGGCAACTTCAATTTGTCCTTTCTTTGCGTGAACATCGCTCACAAAGGCATAGAGGTCGTGTGAAGATACGACATCAATCATAATATCTGAGATATTGCTCTTTACCTCGTAGTTAATCTTGAAGGTTGTGTTTGGCGATATGCAAGTGTGCTCATCTACGCTGAAAGAGACCGATAAAGAGGAGTATAGCGGAATAGAGAAGCTGCGACCATCTGTAAGTACAATTGTTACAGAATCCTCACCAATGGTAATACTTTTAATCAGCGTGTCACCGTCTTTACCGTCTTTACCATTTGCTCCATCTTGACCATCTTGACCATCTTCGCCATCTTGACCATCTTGACCATCTTTACCATCTGCTCCATCTTTACCATCTGCTCCATCTTTACCGTTCTCGCCATTGACAATGGTTGCATGAGAACCATCGGAGAAGGTAATAATGTATCCATTATTGATCTCGGAAATGTTTGTAATGAAAAGGTTGTTTTCATAGGCTCTTTGTACAGCCTCAACAGCATCCATCCTCTGCTCCAATTGTGTAATAGAGTCCTTTAATCCTGTGTCATCATACTCACACGCGACAGCCAATAAGCCGAGAGCTGCTGTCATTAGTAAGAATAGTTTTTTCATAGTAATATAAATTTAGTTAAACATTCGTTCCAAATCAAATTACCATACGCCCCACTATGGTGTTAATGTATTAAATAAAGAAAGTGTGGAGCTGACTTCTGTTTATCTGAAAAGAGGCTCTGGAATGCCCAACTGAAAATAAACGATTACAAGACCCCACACTTGAATAGTATGGGGTGTATGCACAAAGAGAGTGCATAGCCACATAACTATACAAGAATTGAGTGCTGTCGTTATCCTTTCAGTAGTGAAATTTTCCAGATTTCTTTTCAAGGATAAAAGCGAAAACACTTTCATCAAATATGTAATACCGAGGGTATACCCACTACGGCACTACAAAATTAGTAAAATTTTCGCAAATGACAACACTCTTGCAGGGTCTTGTTCGGATAGAGTACAAAAAAAATCGCCTCCCGCTGAAGCGCAAGAGGCGAAATAGGCAGGTTTTTTTGCTCCTAATTTCTTTTACCTATAATATACGGGCCGAGAAAGGGAGGTTGAAGGGGTTATTTCTTCATCGAGGGGCGCCAGTTGCCCTTGGCATCGAGGGCCATATCCACCTTGCTGGTCTCCTCGGTTCCGTTGCCGTAGAGAAGTTTCACCTCCACCTTGGCACTCTTGCCGTCCTCGGCGATCGTCTCACCGAGCACCTCCACCTGCTTCAGACCCCCCTTCTTCTCGATCTGAGGCACCGCCTTCTGCTGAAGCATCGAAAGGATCATAGCCTGGGCCTGGGCCTCCTCCTCGGCGCTCTTCTCGCCAAAGTAGAAGGTCTTCGAAACGGCCTCGTAGTCGCCGTCGATCATCAGGTCGTAGACCTTGGCCGCAGCATCGCTCGGGGTCGAAGCGCCACCGCATGCGGTCAACAAGAGGGCCGAAAGAGCCACCATCATCATAAACATCTTCTTCATAGCACTTAAAATTTTAGTTAATAAATTAGGGTTCATTTACTCTTTTCAAATTCTCACTCCGGGTTAGATCCGAGGGAAAGATATAGCTCCCCACAAGGCTCGGAAAGGTAACCTCGGTGCGTCGCCCCTGGCTCAACGGAAGCCCTACCAGCGCATAGCAGTACTCAGCGAGTTCGGTGCAGTAGAGGCGCGTGGTATCCTCGGTGTTGTAGTCGTGGTCGAAAGGCACCCGCTTTTCATATTGCCGCAGGGCGTGGCGTGCCGCCAAGTGCCGCTTCTCGGCCTCGACTTGCGGACGGTAGATCCCGTAGACCACCTCGGCATAACGACCCAGGAAGTCGGCTACGGGCTCGCACTTCACACGGTCGAAGTCGCCCTGAAACTCCGGCTCATGGGGTACGGCATGAACCACGCTCCACTCCCCTTTGTGGCACACCACAATTCCCACATGGGAGAACTCTCCCTCGCGATCCATCGAGGTTACCATGCGCCCCACCAAACCGGTTCCGCAGCGAAACAGCAGGTCGCCCTCTTCGAGCCGCGCCTCCACCTCGTGATAGTCACACGCAAAAGAGGGGGTGGAACGACGGCACCCGCACAGGAGCAGACAGACACACAGGATCAAGCGGAATCTCATTTCAATCACACCTTATTATTGATGCAAATTTATAAAATTTGCTCTATTTCGGGCAGTCATTCAATCAAAGGAGCGTTCATCGGATAAAAAAGAGGGGGAGATCGAGAGCGAAAGGCCCCAAAAAACAGCGAGACCAAAGAGTCGAAATAATTTTCGATAAGAAAATTTGAATTTTGAATTTTGAATTTTGAATTTTCGTTTGTACCTTTGTCGCCCCAATCCGTGTGGATGGTGGGAATGTGGAAAGATTTGACTGATTGCAAACCACAATAAAAAATCGCTAAAACAGCTCTTTTTTATTCAACCGGCCGACAATCTTTTTCCCCATTTTCCCGTTATCACAAGGTGGCAGGGCGGACTCTTTTGCGACCACTGCACCCCCCCTGCGGAAGGGGACGAAAACGAGTGTAATAATAGAATAAAAAAATAGAAGACTATGGGAAAATTTCTCTTTACGTCGGAGTCGGTGTCGGAAGGACACCCCGACAAGGTAGCCGATCAGATTTCGGATGCCATTTTGGATGAGTTTCTGCGCCGCGACCCCCACTCGAAGGTAGCATGCGAGACCCTCTGTACGACGGGTCTGGTGGTTGTATCGGGCGAGGTTCGCTCCGAGGCCTATGTGGACGTGCAGTCCACGGCTCGCCGTGTGATCGACCGCATCGGCTACAACAAGAGCGAATATCAGTTCGATGCCGCCTCGTGCGGTATTCTCTCGGCCATCCATGAGCAGTCGGCCGACATCAACCAGGGTGTGGTACGCGAAGAGGAGGAGGCACAGGGTGCCGGCGACCAGGGTATCATGTTCGGCTACGCCTGCCGTGAGACGCGCGAGTATATGCCCGCCACGCTGATCCTTTCGCATGTCATTCTCAAGGAGCTCGCCGTCATCCGCCGCGAGGGCAAAGAGATGACCTACCTGCGTCCCGACTCGAAGTCGCAGGTAACGATCGAGTACGACGACACGAATAACAAGCCCCTGCGCGTGCACACCATTGTGGTTTCGACTCAGCACGACGAGTTCATCCTGCCGGATGCCACCCGCACCGAGAAGGAGGCCGAGCGCATGATGCAGGAGCAGATTCGCGAGGATGTGCGCACGATTCTCATTCCTCGTGTCAAGGCGCGTCTGGAGCGTGCCGGCGACCAGCTCTCGGAGCTCATCGGCGAGGAATACATCCTGCATGTGAACCCCACGGGTAAGTTTGTGATCGGTGGCCCCCACGGCGATACGGGTCTGACGGGTCGCAAGATCATTGTCGACACCTACGGAGGCCGCGGAGCCCACGGAGGCGGTGCCTTCTCGGGCAAGGACTCCTCGAAGGTAGACCGCTCGGCCGCCTATGCCGCACGCCACATTGCCAAGAACCTGGTGGCAGCCGGTGTGGCCGAGAATATCCTCGTGCAGCTCTCCTACGCCATCGGTATCGCCGAGCCGCTCTCGATCTTTGTCGATAGTTTCGGCACCAACCACACGCAATTCACCGATGCAGAGGTAGCCATCGAAATCGGAAAACTCTTCGACCTGCGCCCCGCCGCCATTGTGAAGCGTTACGGGCTGAAGAACCCCATCTTCGAGGCCACGGCCTCCTATGGCCACTTCGGCAACCGCCCCTACACGCAGCTGGTTCCCGTATGGGAGAATGGCGTGGCCACGGAGCGTGAGGTGGAGTTCTTCTCGTGGGAGAAGTTGGATGCCGTCGAGGAGATCAAGCGCGCCTTCTCGCTCTAAACCCCTACGATCGGAGTGCATCACCGATCTCACAAGCGAGCCCCGAATGGATCATCCATCCGGGGCTCGTTTCTACGATCTCCTCTTTTTCAAATGGCTCACCCGCGGTGCTCGGCATAACGACACAGAGCCAACACACCCTCATCATCGCGTAGGTGCATACCGCCTCCTTGGCAGTAACGGAACATCGAGCAGGTAGAACAAGGCCCCTTTTCGCGCGCCCAGGCCCGATTCCGAAAGGGTTCGAAACGATTTTGCCACACCTCCCAGAAGGAGTCGCGATAGATATTTCCCTGGTGGAAATTTCCGCGTACGGAGGTACAGCCCGAGATCGAACCATCGACACGAATCGAGGCGACCGTAATGCCCGCATCGCACTGATAAAACTCATCGCGCACCTCGGCCTCATACTCACCCAAAAAGCCCTCACAGGCGTAACTCAAATCGATCCGCCCCTCCTTGCGGGTACGCTTGATAAACTCCATGAGTTGCACAAACTCCTCGTCGGAGAGCTGCAACGACCGATCCTCGCGGGCACGCCCCGAGGGGAAGATCGTGGCAATGCGCCAATGAGTAACTCCTTCGGCAATCAGCAACTCCTTGAAGGCCTCCAAACGAGGCAAGAGCGGTGCCGTCACGCAGGTAATGATATCGTAGGTAAGTCCCGGGGTGGAGGTGATCAGACGAATTGCCTCCAGGGCCCGCTCATAGGAGCGCGGATGGCGACGAATGTAGTTGTGATTCTCCTCGAAGCCATCGAAACTGACCGAAATGGAGCGCAACCCGGCCGCCAGGAGACTCTCCAAGCGTGCCCGCGTGAGGGCCATGCCGTTGGTTACCATTCCCCACATGTAGCCACGACGTGTCACCTCGCGCCCCGCCTGCTCCAAATCCTCGCGCACCAAGACCTCGCCACCCGAGAAGATGATAAGCACCTCGCGCGGATCGAGATGAGGGGTGATCTCCTCGTCCAACACGCGCAGGAAATCGGCCAAGGGCATATCGGGCAGCTCGGGAGCCACCCGACAGTCGCTGCCACAATGGCGACACGACAAATTGCAACGAAGCGTACACTCCCAAAAGAGCGTACGCAACGGATGACGCACGACCAATTCCCGATAGAGATCGGAAAAGAGTCGCAAAGCAATGGTCTTACGAAGACCCGGACGGCGAATCAGCATGGCCTACTTCTCGTCGTTGGAAACGGACGAAGCGGGCGTCTGCTCCCCGTCAAGGGAATCAACCGGCTGTACTTCGGGACGGCGCACCCCATAGAGAACGCGGATGCGGTGCTCCTCGGCGCGAGGGGCAACCTCCTCGGGAGTCTCCTTCTGGGGCTCTTTGGCAGAGTTCTTCACCGTGGAGCAGGCCGTGGAGAATCCGAGCAAGGCCAACATGGCCCATTTGATACGTTTCGTCATAGCACAAAATCTTTCTACAAAGATACATTTTTCTTCTATAAAACGCAAATTCTCCCGAAAAAGTACCCACCTTTGGGAAAAAGTAGCCTTTTTGACATAAAAAAGGCCCAGAAAGTTGTTTTTAAGGAATATAATCTTTAATTTTGCTATGCATATTCACTATTAACACACAAACACTATGATTGGTAAAGTAAAATGGTTTGATTGCAAAAAGGGCTACGGATTCATTATCTGTGAGGATGGTAAGGAGGTATTCGTCCACTACACCGGAATCATTGCCGAGGGTTTCCGCGCCCTGAACGAGCACCAGCAGGTTGAGTTCATCATTGAGACCGTAGACCGCGGTGAGCAGGCAGTCAATGTAAAGGTTATTTCGGTTGAGGAGAAGGAACCCGCAGTTACCCCCGCCGAGTAAGAAGCGGTTTTCATCGAGGATGATGATTAAAACCGCTTCGTGGCAGCAATAAAACACTGCAACCCAAAGGAGCCATCCAATCGTGGATAGGCTCCTTTTTTTATCAAAACCGAAGGCGGGTATCGATTTTATTTTTCAAAATTTTTATTATTCCAAAATTTATCGTACTTTTGACCCTTGAAAGGCAGACGAACGAGGCAAAAAAGAAACGCACCCCTCGACAATTTCGCCAACCCATTGAAACAAAACAATTTATCAAACATAAAACACTGAAAGTCATGAAAGAAGCAATTGCCATTCTGACGGGAGGCGGTCCGGCCCCCGGTATGAACACCGTAGTAGGTTCGGTTGCCAAGACCTTCCTGCGCAAAGGTTTCCGCGTAATCGGTCTGCACGAGGGTTACACGGGTCTGTTCAACCCCTCGCCCCGCACGGTGGACATCGACTATCCGATGGCCGACGGCATCTTCAACCAGGGCGGTTCGTTCCTGCAGATGAGCCGTTTCAAGCCGAAGGATTCGGATTTTGAGAACAACTTCAACCTCGACTTCTTCACCCAGAACAACATCAAGTTGCTCGTAACGGTAGGTGGCGACGACACCGCATCGACGGCCAACCGCATCGCCAAGTTCCTCGAGGCCAAGAAGTACCCCATCGCCAACATCCACGTTCCGAAGACCATCGACAACGACCTTCCGCTTCCTAAGGGAGCCCCCACGTTCGGCTATGAGTCGGCTAAGGACAAGGGTGCTGTTATCGCCCGCGCCGTCTATGTAGACGCTCGCACGAGTGGCAACTGGTTCGTATTGGCTGCCATGGGTCGCTCGGCCGGTCACCTCGCTTTCGGTATCGGTGAGGCCTGCCACTACCCCATGATCGTCATCCCCGAGATGTTCGACAAGACCGAGATCACGGTGGAGAAGATCGTAAACCTGGTAATCTCGTCGATCATCAAGCGTAAGATCATGGGCATGGACTACGGTGCTGCCGTCATTTCGGAGGGCGTATTCCACTCGCTGTCGGATGAGGAGATCAAGAAGAGCGGCATCCACTTCAGCTACGACGACCACGGCCACCCCGAGTTGGGCAAGGTGTCGAAGGCTCACATCTTCAACGAGATGATCGAGAAGCGCATCAAGGAGCTGGGTATCAAGGTAAAGAGCCGTCCCGTGGAGTTGGGTTACGAGGTTCGTTGCCAGACCCCCATCGCCTACGACCTGACCTACTGCTCGGAGCTGGGTATCGGTGTACACAAGCTCTACTCGGAGGGTAAGACCGGTTGCATGGTCTATGTAGATTCGGAGGGCAACGTATCGCCCCTCTACCTGAAGGATCTGCAGGATCCCACGACGGGCAAGATTCCTCCCCGCTTGGTGGATATCAACTCGGACAAGTTCAACTCGGTGGTAGAGAACATCATCAATGCCGTTTACGAGGAGGACTACGAGGAGGCTCGCAAGTATGTGGCCAACCCCGAGGAGTTCGACTTCAAGAAGATCCTGAATTGGTAGTAAACCAACCCCAAAAGCAAACGAGTCATCTTCCATGGAAGATGACTCGTTTGCTTTTTTCTTTTCTCCTACTTTAAACAAAGTAATCGACTACGACACGCGCCTCACGCACCTGCTCGCAGTGCTCACTTACGGCCACATGGGCCGGATGCACCTTGTAGGTATCGAGATCCGCCTTCGAGTCAAAGCAGACCGTAAGCACGGCATCGTAGGCCGCCGGCGAGGGGAACTCGTTGATTCCGAACTCAAGCAAACGAATCTGGGGCACGACTCCCACCAGGGCCTCCAGGTGCTCCTTCATCCACTGCGCATGCTCCATGCGACTTTTCCCTTCGGCGCCCTCTTTGAAGCGCCACATAACAATGTGTTTCAGCATAGGTTTTCTATTTTTTCAAGTGAATATACAAAGATTCTCTTATAGGATGAATTTCAGTTGGGGGTCGGGCCACAGGTTCTCCACGGGGAGGTGCGCCGCGTGGGCCCTCCGTACGGTATACTGTGTCCCCCCGACCGACCCATCGTACCAGGCCACCAGGTAGGAGGCTTGGGCTACCAAGTAGTCGTTTCTGTGGTGATAACAGGCCGCATAGTAATGGGTGGAGAGGGTTACAATCCGATCGGCCTCCAAAAGTACACGCTGATAACGCGACTGCAACGCGCTTGGCCGATGGGCTGGGTGATCCGAATAGGGAAGTACGCAAACCAGGCGAAGATCCGAGAGCTCCTCGCGTAACGAAAGCACCACCTCAGCCGCTGCCAGGTCAAACCCCTCGGCCATTCCCGAGAGGAAATTCCGATAGCCTCGTCCATAGAGGGCACGCACCGTCTCTGCCAAAAGCGGATCGGCCTCTCCACGGTAGGAGCGGTGGCCGGTAAAGGCTGCAGTGTGTGAGCGCAAGGAGTTCATTGAACAAAGTTACGAATTTTTCGGCAGCGGAGTCAATTATCGGCAAA
Source organism: uncultured Alistipes sp. (assembly GCA_904502075.1). Lineage (GTDB taxonomy): Bacteria > Bacteroidota > Bacteroidia > Bacteroidales > Rikenellaceae > Alistipes. The sequence continues at coordinate 628 of CAJGDL010000065.1, read as the reverse complement.
ATTATTTTCGGGGGAGGAGCCTTGTGGCGCGTGTTTTGCAACGAAGCGAGGTGTAATCTTAAAAACTTCTGCATTATGAAACAGACTACCATCTGCGTTGCCTCCCTCCTGGGCGGTATGATCCTCGGCTCGGCATTGGCCATGCTGCTTACGCCCCAGTCGGGTCCCGAGTTGCGCAACAACCTGCGCGAAGCCTTCGACCGTGAGATCCACAAGATGAAGGAGGAGATCGAAAAGGCCCGTTGCCACTGCAACGAAAAAACCGAGTAGCCGATGCGCGAGAGCAACACCCCATCGAACCACCTCGGCAGTGGCTTGATTCTCTTCGCCCTGACTGCCTCCATGGCTCTGCTGTTGCTGGTCAGCGCACTGACCGTATACCTAAGCCAACTGATGGGATCGCTGATCGGAGCCATGCTGCTCCTGGGGGTGGTTTTCGGGGCGGTTGCCGCTGCCACCTACTACTTTACACTCCACGATGCCTTTCGACAACTCCAATCACGGCTCGAAACGGTCTACGATGTGGCCCTTGCAGCGCAATGGGGTTACGAAAAGGTGATCGGATTCCTACAAAAAAAGGTTTTCCCTTAACAAGGAAAACCTTTTTTCGATTCGGATTTGAGCATCG
>CAJGDL010000064.1 GCA_904502075.1 uncultured Alistipes sp. | reverse complement strand
TGGTCGTAGGCTCGCAGGCGCGTATCCTCTACGCCGACAGCGAGGGCCGCACGAAGATCGCCCTGGCCTTCAACGAGGCCCTGAAGCGCGGTGAGTTGTCGGCTCCCGTGGTGCTGGGTCGCGACCACCACGACGTGTCGGGTACCGACTCGCCCTACCGCGAGACCTCGAACATCTACGACGGCTCGTCGTTTACGGCCGACATGGCGGTACACAACGTCATCGGCGACTCGTTCCGCGGTGCCACCTGGGTTTCGATCCACAACGGTGGCGGCGTAGGCTGGGGCGAGGTGATCAACGGCGGCTTCGGCATGGTGATCGACGGCTCGGAGGACTCGGATCGCCACATCCGTGAGATGTTGCTTTGGGACGTAAACAACGGCATCGCCCGCCGTAGCTGGGCCCGCAACGAGGGAGCCATCTTCGCCATCAAACGCGAGATGGAGCGCACCCCCGGACTGAAGGTTACGCTCCCGAACATCGCCGACGAGGAGTTGATTAAAAACGCTTTGAAATAACCACCTAAACAACAGAGAAGACTATGATCCATGAAATAAGTTCGGCGCACCTCTCCATCGAGTGCGTGGAGGCCATTCTGAAAGAGAACAAAAAGCTGACCCTGAGCGAGGATGCCGTAGGGCGCATCGTGCGTTGCCGCGAGTATCTCGACAACAAAATGAAGTCGCAGAAGGAGCCCATCTATGGGGTAACGACCGGCTTCGGCTCGCTGTGCAACATCTCGGTGGGAGCCGATGAGCTCTCGCAGCTGCAGAAGAACCTGATGATGTCGCACGCCTGCGGTACGGGCGAGCGCGTACCCAACGAGATCGTGAAGCTGATGCTCCTGCTGAAGGTGCAGTCGCTCTCCTACGGCCACTCGGGTGTACAACTCTGCACCGTACAGCGCCTGGTAGACTTCTTCAACGAGGAGATCCTCCCCGTGGTCTATCAGCAGGGCTCGCTCGGTGCCTCGGGCGACCTCTCGCCCTTGGCCCACATGTGCCTGCCGCTGATCGGTCTGGGAGAAGTGGAGTATAAGGGCCGCATCGTGAAGGCTGAAGAGGTACTCAAGGAGAAGGGCTGGAAGCCCATCGAGTTGAAATCCAAGGAGGGTCTTGCCCTCTTGAACGGTACGCAGTTCATGAGTTCGTATGGCGTGTGGGCCCTCATCCAGTCGAAACGCTTGAGCCGCGTGGCCGACCTGGTGGGTGCCATCTCGTTGGAGGCCTTCGACGGCCGCCAGGAGCCCTTCGACAACTCGGTGCATGTGGTTCGTGCCCACAGCGGACAGTTGGAGACGGCCCGCGTGATGCGCGAGCTGTTGGCCGGCTCGGAGCTCATCGCCCGCAAGAAGGTGCATGTGCAGGATCCCTATTCGTTCCGCTGCATCCCGCAGGTACACGGCGCATCGAAAGATACGATCGCCTATGTGGCCAGCGTGCTGACCACGGAGATCAACTCCGCCACCGACAACCCGACCATCGTACCCGACGAGGACAAGGTGATCTCGGCCGGTAACTTCCACGGCCAGCCCATTGCCCTGCCGATGGATTTCCTGGCCATCGCCGTAGCCGAATTGGGTAATATCTCGGAGCGTCGCATCTACCAGCTCATCTCGGGTGAGAGAGGTCTGCCGAAGTTCCTGGTGGCCAAGCCCGGTCTGAACAGCGGCTTCATGATTCCGCAGTACACCGCTGCCTCGATCGTAAGCCAGTCGAAGGGACTCTGCTGGCCCGCTTCGTGCGACTCGATCCCCTCGTCACAGGGGCAGGAGGACCATGTCAGCATGGGTTCGAACGCAGCGACGAAGCTCTACCGCGTGGTATGCAACACGGAGCGCGTGCTGGCCATCGAGCTCTTCAACGCCGCCCAGGCCTTGGAGTTCCGCCGTCCGGCCCGCTCGTCGGAGAAACTCGAGCAGCTTGTGGCCGACTACCGCAAGGTGGTTCCCTTCGTTGATGACGACCAGGTGATGTACCCCCACATCGCTTCGTCGGTGGAGTTTGTCAAGGGCCTTTAATATATAAGGTATGAAGACAAGAGTAGAGAATATCGGTATGCTCGTGGGCCTCGTGCCCGCGGGCGTACTGCGCAAAGAGGGCCGCGCGATGAACGAACTCGAGATGCTCGAGGGGGCCTGGCTCTTGATCGAGGATGGACGCATCGCCGCCTATGGCCAAGGGGAGGAGAAGCCCGAAGCCGATCGGGTGGTGGATGCCGCCGGTCGCTGGCTCTTTCCCTCGTTCTGCGATGCCCACACCCACTTGGTCTATGCCGGCAGCCGCGAACAGGAGTTCTTGGACAAGATCAACGGCCTGAGTTACGAGGAGATCGCCAAGCGTGGCGGTGGCATCCTCAATTCGGCCGACCGCCTGCACGAAACAAGCGAGGAGGAGCTCTACCGCCAAGCCATGGAGCGTGTCAATGAGGTGATCCGCATGGGTACGGGCTGCGTGGAGATCAAGTCGGGCTATGGCCTTACGGTGGAGGATGAGTTGAAAATGCTGCGCGTGATTCGCCGCATCAAGGAGAGTTCGCCCATCGGAGTGAAGGCCACCTTCCTCGGGGCCCACGCCGTGGGCAGAGCCTATCGCGGTCGCCAGGCAGAGTATGTCGATTTGGTCTGCCGCGAGATGATCCCGGCCGTAGCAAAGGAGGGGCTGGCCGAGTTCGTTGATGTCTTCTGCGACGAAGGGTTCTTCACCGTGGAGGAGACGGCCAAGATCCTCAAAGCGGGTCAGGAGCACGGCCTGAAGCCCAAGATCCACGCCAACGAGTTGGCCGTCTCGGGCGGTGTGCAGGTGGGTGTCGAGTTTGATGCCCAATCGGTGGACCACCTGGAGCGCACCACGGAGGTGGAGATCGAGTGCCTGAAAGGGTCGAATACGATGCCTACGGGTCTGCCGGGAGCCTCGCTCTTCTTGGGTATGCCCTACACAGAGTGCCGCCGCATGATCGATGCCGGCCTGGGTGTCGCCCTGGCTTCGGACTACAACCCGGGCTCCTCGCCCTCGGGCAACATGCGTATGGTGATGGCCCTGGGTTCGATCCGCATGAAACTCACCCCCGCCGAGTCGCTCAACGCCACCACGCTCAACGGTGCCTATGCGATGGGGGCCTCGGCCGACTACGGCTCGATCACCGTGGGAAAGATCGCCAATTTCTTCCTCACCAAGCCCCTGCCGTCGCTCGCCTTCTTCCCCTACGCCTACCAAACCCCGCTGATCGAGCAGGTGTGGCTGCGTGGCGAGAAGTTCGAATAAGCCGACCAATAAAAAACATCTATGGCAAGAAGTTATCCCGAAAAAGGGGTGGCTTCTTCTTTTTTTCGTGCCATGAAGAAAAAAATGAAAAAAATGTTGCAGAATTAAAAAAATGATTCTACCTTTGTGATATCAAAATAATATCATTTTAACAACCTAATAAAAAGTACAACTATGGAGAAGAAGAATTTTGAGTACCAAGGGTGGAAGGGGAACGGTTTCGTGGCCCTGTTCCTGATTTTAGCCGCGATGGGTGGCAGCATCTACTCGATCGTGGCGGGCGTCAATGCCGAGTCGCTCACACTGGGTGGCTGGCTGATCGGCCTGGGCATTTTCGGCAATTTGGTCGCCTTCATCTGCCTGTTCGGTTTCATGCTCTTGGAGCCCAACGAGGCGCGCGTGTTGCTCTTCTTCGGCGAGTACCGCGGCAACTTCCTCAAGACAGGCTTTTGGTGGGTGAACCCCTTCATGTCGGCCAAGCACATCTCGCTGCGTGCTCGCAACCTCAATGCCGAACCCATCAAGGTGAATGACAAGACAGGTAATCCGGTGCTGATCGGCTTGGTTTTGGTATGGAAGATCAAGCAGGAGGAGATCTACAAGGCGGTATTCGACATCGACGCTCCGCAGACGGCCGCCGGCGCGGGTGTTTCGGCCAGCGACCGCATGAAGATCCTCGAGAACTTCGTCTCGGTGCAGAGCGATGCGGCCCTGCGTCAGGTGGCGGGCTGCTACGCCTACGACAACAACACGGCCGCCAGCGACGAACTGACCCTGCGCTCGAGCTCCGACGAGATCAACGAGCAGCTGGAGCAGAAGGTGGCCGAGCGCCTGGCCATGGCCGGCATCGAGGTAGTGGAGGCACGCATCAACTACTTGGCCTACGCCCCCGAGATTGCAGCCGTGATGTTGCGTCGCCAGCAAGCCGATGCCATCATCTCGGCCCGCGAAAAGATCGTAGAGGGTGCCGTTTCGATGGTGAAGATGGCCATCGACAAACTCTCGGAAGAGGAGGTCGTGGAGCTCGACGAGGAGCGCAAAGCCGCCATGGTATCGAACCTTCTGGTGGTGCTGTGTGGCGATGAGTCGGCCCAGCCTGTGGTGAACACCGGCACGCTGCATCATTAAAAACAAGATCCTTGAACTATGGCAAAGGAGGCAACAAAGAGTTTTGTACTGCGCGTGGATGCCGAGACGATGGAGGCTGTAGAGCAGTGGGCGGCGGACGAATTCCGCTCGACCAACGGCCAATTGCAGTGGATCATCGCCGAGGCACTGCGCCGCAGCGGCCGCCTGAAAAAACCGAAGTCCAAACCTGCTAAAAGCGAAGAGAGTGATGAAAAATCTGAGAATTAAAATCGGTAAGAAGAGTTGGGGCCACTTCCGCTTAGGCTCCTACATATCGATGATCGCCATCCTGGCGGCCCTTGGCGTCGACCGATTGGGCGAGAGGCTTGGCACCCCCGATGCCCTTTGGGTCGAGGTGGTCAAGTGGATCTGCCTGGCTCTCTTCGTGGGCGACATCTTCCGCACCTGGATGAAGCTCTCGCCCCGCAAACGGTGGGAGCGCGTAATGGGCTGTGGCATCACCGCAGGAGGAGCCTTTCTGCTCTGCGCCTTGGTGATTTGGCTCAGAAGCCGCGACACGGAGCCCCTCGGGGTGTTGATCACCATGGGAGGATTTCTCCTGCTGATTGGGGCAGGTGGCTGGTGGATGTGGCGACGCACTTGTCGCGAATTGAACAGCCGGATCCTGGAGAGAAAATTTCAACGTAAAAAGAGAATCCTATGAAAGAACTGAAAAGAGAGTGGCAGTACCAATTTACGGCCGAGCGGTGGGGTAGATTCATCCACACACGCCTTTGGTTGGGGTTGCCCGTAGCGGCGGCCATCGGCTTTAGCGTCATCGTGTTGATCGGTCTGGAGGCCGACATCGCACGCGACATTCTGCTCCTAACAGCCGGAAAAGAGGCCCTGATCTGCGCCGTGGCAGCCCTCTTCGGGATCCTGATTGCCACCGCCTCCACCCCCGAGGCCGTGCGCGAAAAGATCTTAAAGGAGGAGGCCGAAGCGATGGCCATGTACCAATCCACCTCGCGAGGCCGTGCCCTCTTTTGGGTGGTCGTGTCGGTTTTGATTCTCATCGCGCTGATCCTTGTCCCGATTCTGCTGACCGAGGAGTGGGGGAGTTGGGAGGATCCCGAAGGGGTGATCCGAATCACCGGAGGTGTACTTGCCGGAGTAACAATGGTGGGCATGCAACTCATCCATGAGGTTATAGAGAGAAAAAATATAAGCCGATGAAAAAGATCGTAGTCTTTACCGGAGCGGGCGTGAGCGCCGACAGTGGGATCGCCACCTTCCGCGACTCGGACGGGCTGTGGGCACAGTACCGCATCGAGGATGTCTGTACCCCCGAGACCCTTCAGCGCAACCGCGCCCTGGTGGTCGAATTCTACAACAAGCGCCGCCGCGAACTCTTCGAGCGCAAGCCCAACGCGGGCCACTACGCCATTGCCGAACTCGAAAAGCACTTCGACGTGGAGGTGATCACCCAAAATGTGGACAACCTGCACGAACAAGCAGGCTCATCGAGCGTGCTCCATCTCCACGGAGAACTGATGAAGCTGCGCTCGTCGCGCAACCCCGAACTCATCGTGCCGATCGAGGGATGGGAGCAGCCTCTCGATGCCACCGCCCCCGATGGTTCACTCCTGCGCCCCCACATCGTCTTCTTCGGCGAGTCGGTGCCAATGATCGAGCCCGCCACAGCGCTGGTCGAGAAGGCAGACCTACTAATCGTCGTGGGAACTTCGCTGGCGGTCTATCCCGCTGCTTCGCTCGTCCACTACACACGCCCCGAGGTGCCGATCATCCTCGTAGACCCGGGCAAGCCCGACACGCGTCTGATCCGCAACCCTCTCACCCACATCCAGGCCCGCTCGGCCGAGGGACTCCCGCGCCTGGTCGAGGAGCTGATTCGGGAGAAGAACAAAGAATGAGGAATGAAGAACAAAAAATCCGCCTGATGGCGGATTTTTTGTTTGTTAAATACAGATCCAATGCAAGGAGAAGTCTAACTCCGAATTTGCAAATAAACTACTTCGCAAAGTACTTGTCGAGGAGTTGGTGGGCGGCGATAAACGACGACATCTTGTCCTCCAACACCTGCTTCTCATACTCGGGAATAAGTTGTTCGATCTCGGGGTTGAGGTAGAAACTCTGCTTCAGGGCCTCGTTGATCGACTCATACATCCAATACTTATTCTGTCGGTTGCGGTTGTGCTGAAAATAGCCGTTCTGCTGCGTATGCTCGAGGTACTTCTCCACGCCATACCACACCTGCTCCAAGCCTACGCCGGCCACCGACGAACAGGTGAAGACCTGCGGCTTCCAACCCGATTCGGGGATAGGAAAGAGGCGCAAGGCCCCCTGGAATTGGGTGCGAGCCAACTCCGCCTTGTGTACATTCTCGCCATCAGCCTTGGTGATCACCATCAGGTCGGCCATCTCCATGATACCACGCTTGATGCCCTGCAACTCATCGCCGGCACCCGAAATCTGCAACAACATGAAGAGATCAACCATCGAGTGTACGGCCGTCTCGGACTGTCCTACACCCACCGTCTCAATGAAGATCACATCGTAGCCCGCCGCCTCGCACAAGACCACCGTTTCGCGCGTCTTGCGGGCCACGCCACCGAGCGAGCCGGCCGAAGGCGAAGGGCGAATGAAGATGTTGGGATTGGCACAGATGGTCTCCATGCGGGTCTTATCGCCCAGGATCGAACCACCACTACGCTCCGACGAGGGGTCGATGGCCAAGACCGCCAACTTGTGGTTCATCGAGGTTACCATGTTGCCCACCGCCTCGATGAAGGTCGATTTACCCGCTCCGGGAACACCCGTGATACCGATGCGCACCGACTTGCCGGCATAAGGCAGACAACGCTCGATGATCTCCTGTGCCTGGGCATAGTGGTCGGGGTTCGACGACTCGACCAGGGTGATGGCCTGCGAGAGGATGGTGATATTGCCCTGAAGGATCCCCTCGACAAACTCATCGGTGGAGAGTCTACGCTTCTTGCGCTTCTTGAAGTAGGGGCTCACAATGGGCTGATCTGCAACACCTTCCGACACATTAAGCGCGCTATCGTGATGCTGATCCAAATACTCTTTTTCGTAATGTTCTATTTTCGTAAAAGCCATGGTCGTTGCACTTTGTTACACAAAGATACAAAAAAATGAGCAATGAGCAATGCCCTACGGGTAATTATTTTTGCCATACGAGCCAAGAGGAGAGCAATGGAGGGTATTCCACAGCAAGAACAACCCTTTGCGCCTCGAGCCGATCCCACCCACACCCCAGACCTCTGCCGAAAAGCCTCACTCACCCCGAGAATTTCTCAAAAAAAGGGGAGAAATAATTTTTTTTATCCATTTTTTCGGGCTATCTTTGTATGATTTTAAGCCATCCGGAACCTCCCGACCCAAAATCGGGACTCGGGGGTACAAAAACAAAGAACAGAAAAGTCGAACAATTAACAAATTAACCAAAATATTAACTTCAAAAAACTAAAAGTTATGAAAGTATCACACATTGAGCATCTCGGCATTGCCGTGAAGTCGTTGGAAGAGGCCATTCCCTACTGGGAGAACATGTTGGGCCTGAAGTGTTATGCCATCGAGGAGGTGGCCGACCAGAAGGTACGCACCGCCTTCTTCATGCTGGGTCAGACCAAGATCGAGCTCTTGGAGCCCACCTCGGAGGAGTCGACCATCGCCAAGTACCTGGAGACCAAGGGTCCCGGTATCCACCACATGGCTCTGGCTTGCGAGAACATCGAGGAGCAGCTGGCCGACGCCGAGGCCAAGGGTCTTCGTCTGATCGACAAGACGCCTCGCAAGGGTGCCGAGGGTCTGACGATCGCCTTCCTCCACCCGAAATCGACCCAGGGCATCCTGACCGAGCTCTGCGAGAACAAGAACAAATAATCCACAGGAAAACACAAAAACTGATATGAGCGAAATTCAAAACAAAATCAACCAGCTCATCGAGAATCGCGAGAAGGCTCGCATGGGTGGTGGCCAGAAGGCAATCGAGAAGCAGCACGCCAAGGGCAAGTTCACGGCTCGTGAGCGTATCGAGATGCTGCTGGACGAGGGTAGCTTCGAGGAGTTCGATATGTTCGTAACGCACCGCTGCTACGACTTCGGCATGGAGAAGAGCCACACCTTTGGTGATGGCGTGGTAACGGGTTACGGTACGATCGCCGGCCGTCTGGTCTATGTCTTTGCACAGGACTTCACCGTAACGGCAGGTTCGTTGTCGATCTCGCTGGCCGACAAGATCTGCAAGATCCAGGATATGGCCATGCGCAACGGTGCCCCCTGCATCGGTCTGAACGACTCGGGTGGTGCCCGTATCCAGGAGGGTGTGAACGCCCTGGCCGGCTACGCCAACATCTTCCAGCGCAATGTGATGTCGTCGGGTGTGATTCCGCAGATCTCTGCCATCTTTGGCCCCTGCGCCGGTGGTGCCGTTTACTCGCCTGCCCTGACCGACTTCATCATCATGAAGAAGGAGACCTCGAACATGTTCCTCACGGGCCCGAAGGTGGTAAAGACCGTAACGGGCGAGGATGTAACCCAGGAGCAGCTGGGTGGTGCCACGATGCACACCACCAAGTCGGGTGTAGCGCAGTTTGCTGTTGACACCGAGGAGGAGGGTATCAAGATCATCAAGGATCTTCTCTCGTACATTCCCCAGAACAACATGGAGGATACGCCGCTGGCCGTATGCACCGACCTGCCGACCCGTCTGGAGGACTCGCTCAACGAGATTATCCCCGACAACATCAACAAGCCCTACGACATGACCGAGGTGATCAAGGCCATCGTCGACAACGGTGAGTATCTGGAGCAGGCTGCAGGCTATGCCAAGAACATCATCACCTGCTTTGCCCGCTTCAACGGTCAGTCGGTAGGTATCATCGCCAACCAGCCCAAGTTCATGGCCGGTGTACTCGACATCAACGCTTCGCGCAAGGCTGCCCGCTTCGTGCGTTTCTGCGATGCCTTCAACATTCCGCTCGTGACGCTCGTGGATGTTCCGGGCTTCCTGCCGGGTACGACCCAGGAGTATGGTGGTGTGATCACGCACGGTGCAAAGCTGCTGTTCGCTTACTGCGAGGCTACGGTACCCAAGGTAACCGTGACGCTGCGTAAGGCTTACGGTGGTGCCTACATCGTAATGTCGTCGAAGCACATCCGTG
>CAJGDL010000063.1 GCA_904502075.1 uncultured Alistipes sp. | reverse complement strand
AGGCCTTTAGAGGAGATAAAAAATGAGTAGGTTAACCCTTTCGGGGTCAACCTACTCATTTTTTCTACGAACTGCGCCTACGCTTGGTTCTCCGGCGTGGGGGTCGTGGGCTTGCGGTGGCGACGGCCGCCACGATGGCGACGACGTTTTTTGCCCTCGGTTTGTGTGGTCGAAGTCTCGGAGGATTCTGCTTCGGGTGCCGCAGGCATTGACTGCTCATCGGCAGGCTTCCGCGATTCCCCCTTCACCTCGGTGGCCTTGCCACGTCCGCGTTTGCGGCGACGATCCTTCGACCCCCGGTTGCCCTCGCCTCGGTTTTCGCTCTTCGACCTTCCGCCATGACCTCGGCCTCGCCCTCGCCCTCCGCGATCATTTTCAGGCCTATATTCGGGGCCCTGCAGCCCCTCGGGCATCTCATTTTGGGGTATATCGCGTTCGATCAACTCCTCGATGCGGTGAAATTTACCCTGCTCAGTCTCGCTCACAAAGGTAATGGCTCGACCCGTAGCCGAGGCACGCGCCGTGCGGCCGATGCGGTGGATGTAATCCTCTGGATCGTGGGGCACGTCGAAGTTGATGACCGTACCGATATCCTGGATGTCGATACCACGGGAGACCACATCGGTGGCCACCAGCAGGTCGATCTTTCCGTTCTTGAAGTCGAGCATCACCTCCTCGCGCTGGGTCTGCTCCAGGTCGGAATGCATGGCCGCAGCGCGATACTTCATGCGCTTAAGGGCATAGGCCAACTCCTTGACCTTCTGCTTCGAGGAGCTGAAGATGATGGTCTTCTGCGAGAGTTCCTTTCCCTCGAAGAGGTGGCGGATGATCTCCATCTTCTGATTTTCATAGCAGACATAGATCGACTGGTCGATCGCCTCGTTGGGTTTCGAAATAGCGATGCTGATCTCGGCCGGATCACGCAGAATTTGCTTGGCAAGCTGACGAATCTTGGGGGGCAGCGTGGCAGAGAAGAGGAGCGTCTGACGCTCCTTGGGCATGGTGCCTACAATCTTCATGATGTCGTCGAAGAAGCCCATGTCGAGCATGCGATCAGCCTCATCGAGGATCAGATACTTCACATGCGAGAGGTCTACACCACTGTTCTGCAGGTGGGAAATCATGCGGCCCGGGGTGGCGATCACCACATCGGCACCCATCAACATACCTCGCTTTTGCACATCCCAGCCCTTGCCATCGCCTCCGCCATAGACCACCGTTGTAGAGATCGGGGCGTAGTAGGAGAAGCCCTGAAATTGCTGATCAATCTGTTGGGCCAACTCACGCGTGGGGACAATAATCACCGAGAGAACCTTGTTTTCGGGGTTTCCCTCCTCAAGGATCCGGTTCAGTAGGGGAAGCGTATAGGCGGCCGTCTTACCCGTACCGGTCTGAGCGCAACCAATCACATCACGCCCCTCCAAGATCACCGGGATGGTGGCCTCCTGCACGGGGGTCATCTCCTCGAAATTCATATCCCACAACGCATCGAGAATATCCTCGTGCAGATCTACTTCGTCAAATCGCATACTTCTTTTTTTAGCGTTTCGCAGACAACCTTATTTCCTAAATTCGCTCGCCGAGCAACGTGGCCGGGGTGCAATCCACTACGCGCACATGCACATAATCGCCCACTGAGATCCCCTCGGCGGCATCGAAGACCACCACCTTGTTCTGTGAATTGCGACCAAAGAGCTGATCCTTTCTGCGCTTGGAGGTGCCCTCCACCAGGATCTCAAACTCTTTCCCTACATCGCGACGATTGCTCTCCATCGAGAGTTCGTTTTGGAGCTCGATAATCTCCTGCAGACGGGCCGTCTTCACCTCTTCCGAGATGTCGTCGGGCAAGTGCTTCGAGGCAAAGGTGCCGGGGCGTTCCGAGTACTTGAACATGTAGGCAAACTCGTAGCCCACCTCGCGCATCAGCGACAAGGTTTCGCGGTGCTCCTCCTCCGTCTCTCCCGAGAATCCGGCGATCAAGTCGGTTGTAATGGCACAATCGGGCATATAGCGACGGATGGCCGCCACACGCTCCAGATACCACTCGCGCGTATATTTGCGGTTCATGCGCTTGAGCATGGCCGAGGAGCCCGACTGGGCCGGCAGGTGGATGGTGCGGCAAATATTCTCGTGTGAGGCCATCACTTCCAACAAGGCATCGCTGATATCCTTCGGATGCGAGGTGGCAAAGCGGACTCGCAACGCGGGGTCGATAGCCGCCACGCGACGCATCAGTTCGGGAAAATCGACCTCCCCAAAGCGATAGGAGTTCACATTCTGACCCAACAAGGTAACCTCCTTATAGCCGTTGGCAAAGAGTTCACGCGCCTCGCGCACAATGGTCTCGGGGTCACGGCTACGCTCAATGCCTCGCGTATAGGGCACCACGCAGTAGGAGCAGTAGTTGTTGCACCCGCGCATGATGGCAATGAAGGCACTCACTCCGTTCTTGTCGAGGCGTACAGGGGCGATCTCCGCATAGGTCTCCTCCTGCGAGAGGAGCGTATTGACCCCATGGCCACCGGCCTCGGCCTCACGCAACAGACGCGGCAGATCACGATAGCTGTCGGGACCCGCCACGATATCCACGGCATCACGGCCCTCGGTGAGCTTCTCCTTAAGACGCTCGGCCATGCAACCAATGATTCCGATTTTGAGCGAAGGCTTCGCCTTGCGGAAACGACGCATCTCAGACAGGCGGCCCCAAATGCGTTGCTCGGCATTGTCGCGGATCGAGCAGGTGTTCAGCAGGATCACATCCGCCTCTTCGATCTTCTCGGTATAGCGGTACCCCTCCTCCTGGAGGATTGAAACCACGATCTCCGTGTCGCCCACATTCATTTGGCAACCATAGGTCTCAATAAAGAGCTTTCGACCTTCGCCCGTCAAGGGTCGAAGCGAGTTTTTCAGTTCACAATTCACGATTCTCAATTCACAATTTATTCGGGAAGCACCCCGCATAAAATCTATAATTATTCGGCCTTCATCTCATCCGGCGAGGGCAGCGGCTTGAAGCCCTCTCCGAAGGTGTCGTAGGCATCGGTTACCACCACAAAGGCTCCGGGGTCGATCTCGCGGATCTTGTGCTGTACCTGGCGTACCTCTTTGCGCGAAATCACCAGGAAGATCAGCTCGCGCTCGTTGCCCGTGTACATACCGCGGGCCTTGATGTAGGTGGCCGAGCGGTCGAGATCCTCGATGATGAAGCGACGCATCTCCTCGTGGTGATCCTTGCTGTTGATGAAGAGGAGTTTATCGTAGGAGGCTCCATCGAGCACACGCGCCACTACACGCGAGGCCACAAAGATGTTGATGAGCGAATAGAGGGTCAGCACCCAACCGCCCTGGGCCTCGCCCTCGATACCAAGACCGAAACCGATGACCAAAAGACCCGAGATCACCACGGCACCGTCGGCAATCAGAATACCGGTCGAGAACTTGATGCCCAGGAACTTCTGCATGAGCATACCGATGATGTCGGTACCGCCCGTCGTGGCCTGCTGACGCACTACGATACCCTGGCCGATACCGATAATCGTGGCACCGATGATGGCCGTGAAGAGGAGGTCGCCCGAGAGGTCGAGGTTACCACCCAACAAGAGGGCAGGATCCAGCGACTCCACGGCAGCCTGATCGGGATATACCAGGCGCGTGAGGACGTTCATGAAGCCCGGCGTAAAGAGGGCTGCCGCCACGGTGCGGGCACCAAACTGACCTCCGAAGATCAAGACTGCAGTGATCATCAGCGGAATGTCGAACATATAGCCGAAGGTACCCACCTGCACCGAGGGGAAGATGTTGTGGAGCACAATACCCAGACCATAGACTCCACCCGGCACAAAGTTGTAGGGGTTCACAAAGAAGACGAAGCCCGATCCCATGATGGCACAGCCGACAAAGATCAGGAGCCACGAACGCCACCACTCCCAAGAGAAGGCCGGTTCGATCAGTTTGTACAATTTTTCTTTCATATTAAGTTTTGTGTTTTAGGTTTTTCCAATTTTCGTGTCGCCCTTTCGGGGCCAAGGGCATTTAATGTACAAAGGTAATGAAAATTTAGGAATTCAAGATGAGGAGTGTGGAATTTATTTCTCTGAAGCGGGGCTCGCAGCGATGATTTTCGCTCTTTTCCAAAAAATCCACCTTGCATCCTCCGTTTTTTCAAAATCTTTCTCATCTTTTTCATGCTATCCACGGAGTAGCAAGTGCACGCCCCAAAGAAGAAATCCCCGCACCGAATGGTGCGGGGATTCTTGGTTTCATCCCGAAAAGGATTAGAGCAGGGCCTGGAGCTTGGCCACCAGGACATCCTTCGAGCAGGCACCTACCTGCTTGTCCTTCACCTCACCGTTCTTGATGAAGAGGATCGTGGGGATGTTGCGCACACGGAACTGCATGGCGATCTCGTCAGCCGACTCCACGTCGCACTTGGCGATCACGGCCTTGCCCTCAAACTCCGTAGCCATCTCCTCGATCAGGGGGGTTACCATGCGGCAGGGACCACACCACTCAGCCCAAAAATCGATCACAACGGGCAGATCCGTTGCCGTTACCTCCTTGAAATTCTCATTCGTAATTGCTAATGCCATAACTGTAAATTTTTTAAGGTTTATAAATATAGTTATCGGTTTTTCTTTTTTTTCAGAGGTCGCCTCGGTGTTCTACGCGATACTATAGTCCAAATCGCGCTCGTCCAACCAGGCCAACAACTCTTGGCTCACCTCTACCTTGAACCCCTTCGAGAGGAATCCCACCTTCACCCCCGTCTCGGGTTCGAAGACCGTCACATAGAGGGTCGCCTTTCCTTTGCACTTCTTGAGCACCTTCGGGAGCTCCTCCGAGAGCTCCTTGTCGATCATCGGAAGGGGCAGACGCACCTGGATGGACTTGATGTTGTCCATCATCTCGGCGAGTTGGGTCATCGAGAGGATCTTAAACTCCATCTCCTCCGTAGCCACCGAACGCCCCGTCTCCTTGTCCCATCGCATGCGGGGTTGCACCTTGCCGCGCACGAAAAGGAAGTAATCTTTGTTGACAAAGTTACGAAAATTTTCATAATCCTTGCCAAAAAGTGAAAATTCGTGCGTACCATTGTAGTCACTGAGCTTAAAACGGCCCCAGGGACGGTTGTTTCGCGTCATCATGTGCTGCACATCGGTTACCATGCCGACCACGGCCACCTCGCGATTCTTCAGCTCGTCGAGGTGATCCAACTCCTCGAGTTTCGTGGTGTGCATATTCTTCACAATCACACTGTAGGCATCGAGCGGATGGGCCGAGAGGTAGAGGCCGATCATGTCGCGCTCGTGGTTCAGCGTCTCGAGCTGGCTCCACTCCTCGCACATGGGTATCTGCGGGCGACGGATATCGGCCGCCACACCCCCACCAAAGAGGCTCTGCTGGGCATTGTTGCGCTCCTGCTGGTAGCGCTGCCCGTAGCTCGTGAGTTGCTCCAGGAAGAGCGGACCCGAAGGATCGTTGGGTGCCGGAGCGAAGAACTTGCAGCGGTGGCAGTCGGAGATCGAATCGAAGGCTCCGGCATAGGCCATGCTCTCAATGCATTTGCGGTTGACCACCGAGAAGTTCACACGCTCGATGAAGTCGTAGATATCTTTGTAGTTCCCTCCGCGCTCGCGCTCAGTAATAATCGACTCCACGGCGGCCTCTCCCACCCCCTTGATGCCGGCCAAGCCGAAACGGATATCCCCCTTCTCATTAGCCGAGAATTGGCGCATCGACTCGTTGATGTCGGGGCCCAAAACCGGAATACCCATACGCTTGCACTCGCTCATGTAGATCGTGAGCTGCTCGATATTCTGGAGGTTTCGGGTCAGCACCGCCGCCATATACTCCGACGGATAGTTGGCCTTCAGGTAGGCGGTCTGGAAGGCTACCCACGAATAGCAGGTTGCGTGCGACTTGTTGAAGGCGTAGGAGGCGAACTTCTCCCAGTCGGCCCAGATCTTTTTGAGCACCTTGGGGTCGTGGCCATTCTTCTGACCGCGCTTCAGGAACTCGGGCCTCAGCTCGTCCAGCTTCGACTTGATCTTCTTACCCATCGCCTTACGCAGCGTATCGGACTCGCCTCGCGTGAAGCTGCCGAGCACGCGCGACAAGAGCATCACCTGCTCCTGATAGACCGTGATGCCGTAGGTGTCCTTCAGATACTTCTCCATGATGGGAATATCATAGACAATGGGGCTTCGGCCATGCTTACGGGCGACAAAGTCGGGGATGTAGTCCATCGGGCCCGGGCGGTAGAGGGCATTCATGGCGATCAGATCCTCGAAGGTCGAGGGCTGCAACTCGCGCAGGTATTTTTGCATGCCGGCCGACTCGAACTGGAACGTACCCACGGTGCGCCCCTCGCTGAAGAGTTTGTAGGTCGGCTTGTCGGTAATGATCGAAAAGTCGTCGATGTCGACCACCTTGTGGCGGGTTTGGCGGATATTCTCCACGGCATCCTTCAGGATCGAGAGGGTCTTCAACCCCAGGAAGTCCATCTTGATGAGTCCCGTATCCTCGATCACCGAACCCTCGTACTGTGTCACGAGCATCTTCTCGCCCGTCTCCTTATCGTCAGCCGTCGAGACCGGTACCCAATCCGTAATGTCGTCGCGGCAGATGATCGTTCCGCAGGCATGCACACCCGTACCGCGCACATTGCCCTCCAACATCTGGGCATAGCGCATCGTGTCGTGCATGATTGGCTCGGTGGATTCGGCCGCCGCCTTCAGCTCGGGCACATAGTCGATGGCGTTGGGCAGATTCAGTTTCTTATCGGGAATCTTATCCGGAACCAACTTACAGAGGCGATCGCTCTCGGGCAGAGGCAGTTTTTGCACACGCGCCACATCCTTGATGGCCATCTTCGTAGCCATCGTACCGTAGGTGATGATGTGAGCCACCTTCTCCTTGCCATACTTTTGGGTCACCCAATTCAGTACGCGACCACGACCGTCGTCATCGAAATCGACGTCGATATCGGGCAACGAGATACGATCCGGATTCAGGAATCGCTCAAACAGCAGGTCGTAGGCAATCGGGTCGATCTGGGTGATCCCGAGGCAGTAGGCCACGGCCGAACCAGCCGCCGAGCCACGACCCGGGCCCACCGAGACATCGAGCTCCTCGCGGGCGGCACGAATAAAATCCTGCACAATGAGGAAGTAGCCCGGAAAACCCATCGTCTTCATGATGTGGAGCTCGAAGTTCAATCGCTCCTCTTGCTCCTCGGTGAGCCTCTCGCCGTATCGTTTGTGCGCCCCTTCGTAGGTCAGTTTTTTCAGGTAGTCGGCCTCCAGCTTGATGCGGTAGAGTTTGTCGTAACCGCCCAACTTTTCGATCTTCTTGCGGGCTGCCGACTCCTCCATGACCACCTTTCCGTTCTCGTCGCGCGTAAACTCATCGAAGAGATCCTGCTCCGAGAACTGCCGGCGATACCCCTCCTCGGTGCCGAAATCTTCGGGAATCTCGAAGTTGGGCATGATGGGTGAGTGGTCGATCGAGTAGTGTTCCACGCGGTTGCAGATCTCCACCGTGTTGAGCATTGCATCGGGCCGATCGCCAAAGATGGCCTCCATCTCCGAACGCGTCTTCATCCACTCCTGTTTCGAATAGAGCATACGATCGGGATCGTCCAAATCTTTGCCCGTCGAGAGGCAGATCAGACGGTCGTGCGCCTCGGCATTGTCCTCATCCACAAAGTGTACGTCGTTCGTGCAGATCAACTTCACCCCGAATTTTTCGGAGTATTCGATCAGTTTTTCGTTCACCTTGAGCTGCAACTCATAGGCCTCGTGGTTGGCCCTCTCGACCGTTGCTTTATGGAGTTGCAACTCCAAGAAATAGTCCTCTCCAAAGAGGTTTTTATACCATTGTACAGCCTCCTCGGCCGCCTCCAAGCGATCGTTGGTAATACATTTAGGGATCTCGCCTCCCAGGCAGGCCGAACAGCAGATCAGCCCCTCGTGGTACTTCTCAAGCTCCACACGGTCGGTACGCGGATTGCCGTAGAAACCCTCGGTCCAAGCCTTCGAGACGATCTTGATCAGGTTGTGGTAACCGGTCTGATTCTTGGCCAACAGGATGAGGTGATAACCTCCCAGGTCGCCCTCGGACTTCTCCTTGAGGTGCAGACGACGACGCGCCACATAGACCTCGCAGCCGATGATGGGCTTAAAGTCGGGCACCGACTCCAACTCTTCGATCTTGGCCGCAGCCTTCTCGACCGAAAAATCGAAATCCTTCTGCATGGCGAGCACATCATCCAAAAGCGCCTTGGTGCGGTTGTAATGCTCGGCCTCCTCGGGCAGGGCTTCGTCCTTCTCGATTTTGGGTCTCAAGGGCTCCAATTCCGCCTCCAGGCGGGCAATATAGGCCCCCATTTCGGGCTCTTCGTTGAGCAAGCGTTCAAGCTTCTCCTTGAGTTTTTTGAGCCCCTTGATCTTATCATGCTTCTTGCCATTCTGCTTCGACACATAGTTATAAAACTCCTTGATGGCAAACATATTACCATGGTCGGTGATGGCAATACCGGGCTGTCCGTCGCGCATGGCCTTGTCCACCAATCGGGGGATGGAGGCCTGCCCGTCGAGAATCGAGTACTGCGAGTGTACGTGCAGATGTACAAAATCAAGCATAATGTATCCTATCCAATAACTCCTCCGCAAGCGAGAAGGAGAAATAATTTTTCAAAAGTAACAATTTTTTTCGCTTTCGCAAAATTTCCACGAAAGTGAGAGGACAAAGATAAGCGAAATTTTTGAGAAAATCTCGCTTTCGAGAGGTTGCTTTTTGCGGATCAGGAGGAAATTCTGTGAGTGGGGCGAAAAAGGTTCATTTGAGAGTTTCGGAGCAGAGAGATGTTTATGAGAGGATTTGCGCGAAGAGGCAAATCCTCTCATAAACACACTGCGTCATCCCGAGAATTTTCATTTTAAGGCATAGCATCGCCTGGTGGTGTTGAATGAAAATTCGTGGGGATCTTCCTATTATAAAAGAGTTGCAGATTCGCTCAACCGCCCGGTCGATTAGGCGATTTGGGGCAATCCTCGGTTTTCGGTAAGCGGTAGATTGCCACACTTTTGCATGACATCCCTTCGCTTTCCAATAGCCCCTAAAATGCAAAAGTTCGCAATGACGATGTGTGTTTCTACAATATCGGGTGTTGCCGATATTGTAGAAACTTTTTTACCCTCTCCACCCGATTTTTACGGTGATCCCATTTTTTCGGTGATCCGAAGTCCTCCCGATGCTCGCATCAGGAAGAGCTCCCCGCAGGCACCAGGGCTTGCCGAAGGCAAGGCCGCCCACCCCCAAAACAAAAAAAAGACAGCCTGAAGCTGTCTTTCCTTTGTCGGGGAGACTGGATTCGAACCAGCGACCTCCAACTCCCGAAGCTGGCGCGCTAACCGGACTGCGCTACACCCCGAACTGTCATGGAATGAAAACCTTGAATTGCTTTTCAAGTAGTCGGGGTAGCGGGATTCGAACCCACGACCCCCTGCTCCCAAAGCAGGTGCGCTAACCGGACTGCGCTACACCCCGTCGGTTTT
>CAJGDL010000062.1 GCA_904502075.1 uncultured Alistipes sp. | reverse complement strand
TTTAGACATATTGGAAAAGCGTTTTAATAGCTTCTACTCTGACTAAAGTTTGGCGACTATAAAAGAGAAATAGGAATGACTATTGAAATGCCTGCGCATACCTGCGTGGGCTTTCTGTTGTTTCGATTTCTCGGGTTACGCCAAACACCTTGTCAGAGCGAGATACTGAAAGTACCGCGCTTTTTTTTGTGCGTATTCAAATATAAAAGGTACAACGGAGTCTCCCGAAAAGCCGTGAAGTGAGTAGGGAACCAACAAACCTAAATTTAAGATTATGAAAAAGATTTTTGGAATTTTAACCCTCGTTCTCTGTTTTATAGGATGGGAAAGTTTTGCCCATGAGACTTCAACGCAAACCAAAACGGAGGTTCAGGTACAGGATTGTGTAACGGTAGGAAATGTAACTCTTGAGATATCATATGACGGCACAGCCTCTACCCTTCAAGTAACAGCGTATAATGCTAATAATTATAGAGTGTCGATTGCCTACAAGCTGATGGAGACGGATGGTATTCGCCATTGGCCAGCCGATAGCGGTGTTTTAACTATAGCAGCAAAAGGTGCTAATTCTGGTCCTTCGATTAGTTGGAATAAAGATAACAGATATTATTTGGAGTATCAGCAGCCTCAATCTTGCAATTAAATAAAGATAATTATATGCTATAATTAAAAGAACCTCGCCAATAACTTGGCGAGGTTCCTTTGTTTGCTCTTCGATTTTAGATCGCTCCCTGCGGGATCAGCTCGGCGGCGGCAGCGGCGGCTTCGGCAGCCGAGGGGGTTACTCGGCCGGCGGGTTCCACATGGATGATGCTATCCACGACATACTTCGTGAATCCGCGCCAGGGGAGGGTGCCGAAGTACTCCTTGTAGTGGAGTTCCACGACCTGGCCCCCCTTGAGCATCAGCTCCTTGGCGATGCGCTCGTCCTCGACCGAGAACTCGAAGTCGTTCGACTGGATCGTTCCGGCCCCCTGCGAGCGGATGCCGGCCTGGATCAGTTTGCCCTCGTAGGTCTTGAAGAGGACTCCTTTGTAGACCACATAGTTCAACTCGCCGCTCTTCACCCCCTCGCCAAAGACGAAGTAGAAGCGAAAGTAGCAAAAGAGGCCGCCTGCAATCAGCAGCAGGGCAATGAAGATACCTAAAAATCGTTTCATCTCGTTGTTCGGTTGTTACTCGTTGATGGTGGGCAGGAACGAGTAGTTCTTGCTGTAGTGGAGCATCTGAGCCGTATAGTCTGCGGGATACGAAATCTTCACATCCACGATCTCGCCATCCTTCTCCACGAGCTCGATGTCGGGGTTCACGAAGCCTCCGTAGGGCTCAATCTTCAGGGCGGCGTTGCGCTCCAGCACCTCCTGGTGGAGGGCGGGGTCGATCTTCACGGCGTAGGCCTCAACGATCGCCTTACCGGCCTCGAAGTCGCCCTCCGACTTGATGCGCTGCATCTCGTGCAGGAGCTCGCCAAAGAGCTGGTGGAGCTTCTTGAAGTCGTTCACCACAACGTAGCTCTTGCCATCCTGCTTTACCCACTCGATCACATTGTCGGCCTTACCCTTCTCGTAGCACCACTCGGCAATCAGCTTGCGGTTACGCATGTGCGACTCCTCGACATTCTTGCCCAACTCGATGCGCGAGAACTGCGTCATCATACCGTTCATGATATACTTCGAGTACTGAGCCCAAGCGGTCTCGAGCGAGGGGATCAGACCCAGCTCCACGAGCTTCTCATCGCCCAGGTAGTAGAGGGCGAAGAGGTCGGCGCGAGCCTCCTCGAGGGTGGAGCTGTAGTTGCGCAACTCGGTGCCCGTTACGCCAGGAGCCAGCTGGCCCGAACCGTGGCCCAGGCACTCGTGAATATCGGTGTGGAGGTCATCCGAGAGTTTGCCGTACTTGGCCAGACGCTCGCGATCCTCGGCGCGGAGCATGAACTCCTCGAGGAATCCGTTGCCCTGGGCGGCCTTGTCGTAGGCGTAGGTGATGTTGTCGATCGTTACCGACTTCGAGCCGTGCTCCTTGCGGATCCAATCGGCGTTGGGGAGGTTGATACCGATGGCCGTGGCGGGGTAGCAGTCGCCACCGAGCTGGGCTACGGTGATCACCTTGGCCGATACACCCTTCACCTCCTTCTTCTTGAAGCGGTCGTCGATCGGGGCGTTGTCCTCGAACCACTGGGCATTCTTCGAGATGACCTCGGTGCGGTGGCAAGCCTCCTCGTCGCGGAAGTTGACCACAGCCTCCCACGAGGACTTGAAGCCCAGGGCGTCGCCATAGTTCTCGATGAAGCCGTTTACGAAGTCTACATTCGATACGGTGTCCTTCACCCACATCACGTTGTAGCGGTCGAACTCGCGCAGGTCGCCCGTCTCGTAGTAGTTGATCAGTGACGCGATGGTCGACTTCTGGGGCTCCTTGGCTACCGCCTCGGCCTTACGCAGCCAGAAGACGATCTGCTCGATGGCGGGCGAGTAGAGGCCGCCTACCTTCCAAACGAGCTCCTTCAGGTTGCCCTTTTCATCCTTCACCAGGCGGGTGTTCAGACCATAGGAGATGGGCTGCGGATCCTTCGGATCTACCATGGCGGCATAGAAGGCCTCGGCCTCGGCCTGCGTAACGCCCTCGCCGTAGTAGTTGTTGGCCGAAGCGGCGATCACATCCACATCGGCGGCCTGATTCAGGCGCGAGGGGGCGAATTCGGGATCGAAGATCGAACGAATCACCTCGGGGCGCAGGGCCTCCAACTCGCCCCACTTCTCGGCGGGAATCGTAGCCACAACCTCCTCGAAGTAGGCCTGCGAGAACTCGGGCGTGAACTTGTCGTTCGAGTAGTGGTGGTGGATACCGTTGGCGAACCATACCTTCTTGAGGTACTTCTCCAGGGCCTTCCACTCAGCCGTCTCGCGGTCACCCGTGTAGTTCTCGCGGATGCACTCCAGGGTACGACGTACCGCGAGGTTGTACTTGAAATTCTGGTCGAACAAGATGTCGCGACCACACTTGGCGGCCTCCGAGAGGTAGTAGATCAGGATCTTCTCCTCCAGGGGCAGCTGCTCGAAGGCAGGCACCTCGTAACGGATTACCTTCACATCGTCGAAACGATCCACGATCCAGGGCTTCTCAGCCTCTGCGGACTTGTTGCCGCAACCGGCCATCAAGGCCGCACAACACATCATAGCGCTAAAAATTGCAATTTTTTTCATCGGTTTTAGTAGTTATATCCGGACAAAGGTACAAAATAATTGGGAATTATGGATTCGGAATGGCGATTTATTTTCCTTAACGCGCCGATTGACTGAATTGGTGAATAGAAAAAGGGCGAGTTGAAGCTCGCCCTTTGGGTTGAAATTGGAATTTTGTCTGCTATTTGGCCTGCTTGACATATTTGTCGAGCCAGGAGAAGAACTCGCGGTTCCATACGATCGAGTTCTGGGCCTGGAAGACCTGGTGAGCCTCGTTCTCGAACGATACGAGGCGGGCATCCAACCCCTTCATGCGGGCCGCCGTGAAGGCCTCGAGCGACTGCGTATAGGGGATGCGGTAGTCCTTCTCACCGGTGATGATCAGAATCGGCGAATCCCAATTCTGCACGAACTTGTGGGGCGAGTTGGCGTAGGAGCGCATGGCCGTGGCGTTCGACTTGTCCCAATAGTTGCCGCCGTAGTCGTTCGTTACGAACCACAGCTCCTCGGTGGCGCCATACATCGAGTCGAAGTCGAAGATGCCGCAGTGGGCGATGAAGGCCTTGAAACGCTTCTGGTGGTTGCCGGCCAGGAAGAAGGTCGAGTAACCGCCATAGGAGGCTCCGACGCAACCCATGCGGGTCTCATCGGCCCAGGGCTCTTTGGCTACGTCGTCGATGGCCGAGAGGTAGTCGCGGATGTTCTGACCCGAATAGTCACCCGAGATCTGATCGAGCCACTCCTGGCCGAACGAGGGGAGACCGCGGCGGTTGGGAGCCACCACCACATAGCCCTGGGCGGCCATCAGCTGGAAATTCCAACGGTAGCTCCAGAACTGCGATACGACGCTCTGCGGGCCGCCCTGGCAGTAGAGCAGCGTGGGGTACTTCTGTGCGGGGTCGAAGTCGGGGGGCAGGATCACCCAAACGAGCATCTGCTTGCCGTCGGTGGTCTTCACCCAACGCTTCTGCACCTCACCCATGCGGATATCCTTGTAGATGTGGCCGTTTACGTCCGAGAGTTTTTCCATCGTACCATCGGTGGCGTTTACCGTGAAGAACTCGGTGGCCATCGAGATCGTGCAGACCTCGGCTACGAGATTACCCTCGGCAAAGGTGAAGGCGTTGATGTCGTGATCCCCCTTCGTGAGGACCGTTACCACGGGGGCGATGCGCGTAAGCGGGTTGGGAACCTCCACGCGGCAGATCTGGTGCGTGGCCTCGATGGGCGAGATGAAGAGCAGCGTCTGCTCGTTCTCCCACACCACATTCGTGGCGTTGTAGTCGAACAGCGGGGTGAGGTAGGTCATCAGACCCGTCTTCGAATCCCATACGAAGAGGCGCTCCTTGTCGGCCTCGTTGCCGAAGCGCTCCTGCGAGCGGAAGGCGATCTTCTCGCCATCGGGCGACCATACGGGGTACTTGTCGTAGCCTACGAAGGGCTCCAGGCCGTTCGTCTCCTTGCAAATGTTTCGATTCTCCTGGGTTTGCAGATCGTAAACAAATATATCCGAGTCGGTTGAAACGGCATACTCCTTACCCGTGAGGGGCTTGCAGGTGTAGGCGAGTTTCGTACCCTGGGGGTTCCAGGCAATCTCGGCCATGTCGAAGTAGGGGGCCAGCGGGGCGTCCCACTTCGCCTCGGGCATGATGTCCCGACCCGAAGTAACGCCCGACGGAGTTACCTCGCCAATGAAGATGTGGCGGTAGTCGCCGGCATCCCAATAGTCCCAGTGGCGTACCATCAGGTCGTCGTAGATGCGGGCTTTCGACTTCTGCATATCCTTATAGACATCCTTCGAGTTGATGTCGAGGGTGTGGACGGGCTGCACCCACCAGATGTGGCCTCCATCGGGGCTTACGCCGAAGCCCTCGATATCGCCCTCCAACTTGGTCAGCTGCGTAGCGTTGCCTCCTTGGGCATCCATCTTCCACACCTGCATCGAACCCGAACGATTCGAGAGGAAGTAGATCGTCTTTCCGTCGGCGCTCCACTGCGGGGCGACATTTTGCGAGGTGTTGTCCGTTAGGCGCTTGATCGACTTGTCGGCGAGCGACTGGGTGAAGATCTGCGTCAGCGAGCGGTTCTCGGCCATCGAGTAGTCCGAGAGGGTGTAGAGCAGCGTCTGCCCGTCGGGCGAGAGCGACGAGGAGCCTGCGCGGCGCATCTTCCACATCACCTCGGGGGTCAAAATGCCGGCCGAGATCTCCTGCTCGGTCAGCGAATTGTCGATTTCAAGCGGTTGGGGGCGATCCTGTTGGGTGCACCCCACGGCTGCCATTGCCATAATTGCCATGGATAAGAGAATTTTTTTCATCGTTTTTTCGGTTGGTTTACTTCTTTTTTATTTATTTTGCGTTCAAATTCATGCGTTATGACACACTATACCATCTCTTATGCGCGTAAAGAGCTCCACCTGGTGAGCCGTCGAGCCCTCGAGGAGCTCGATCTTCAAGCCGATGTACAACTCGACGAGGCCGAGGAGGAGTTTACGCGAGCGAAGATACTCACTTTTTTTGAAACTTACAACACTATTTTGATTGTAGGGGAGCAGGCTGACGAACTTTTTGCCCGCTTTGCCTCGGAATATCAACTCGTAACGGCTGCCGGAGGAGTTGTTACCACCCCTGCGGGCCAGGCCCTGATGATCTTCCGCAACGGCCGTTGGGATCTCCCGAAGGGGCGTTGGGAGGTGGGCGAGAGCCTACGCCGCAGTGCTGCCCGCGAGATCGAGGAGGAGACCGGAGTCGAGCCCGGCCGTCTTGTGCGTCGCCTCTGCGACACTTGGCATATCTATAACCTCTACGGGCAATGGGAGCTCAAACACACCTTTTGGTACCTTTTCGAGCGTGAGCAGTGTGCGCCACCGGCCCCGCAGCAGGAGGAGGGGATTACCGAGTGCAGTTGGTGCTCCATTCAGGAGGCACGCCGTCGTGCCGAGGAGAGTTTTCCGACCCTGAGGGCCGTGATGCGGGAGCTCTAAATAGCAAAAAAGAGACTCATTGAGAGTCTCTTTTTAGTTTGTATTTCAATCGTTTGTATCCCTCGACCCCAAGGATGGCGAGTCCGCTGTATTGGGCCACCTTGGCCAGACCGAAGAGGGCGATCCACAGACCGCTCTTCCAGGCTGCCGAGGTTGGTAACAGCATTTGGGCGAACGAGGCGATGTAGAAGAAGACGGCTACGAGCAGTACGATGACTCCGGTACGAAAGGAGAGCTTGGCGAGCCCCTCTTTCACCTGCTCGAGAATAGTTGGCCGATCCATTGAGTGTCGTTGGGGTTAGAACTTGCCGTTCATCGCGTTGGCCATCCCCTCGGCAATTTGATCGAGAGCCCCCTGCAACTTCGAGCCGATCATCATCTTCATCATCATGTTGAGCTCGGCATGGAGCACCAGGCGCATGCGCGTGTCGCACTCCGAGACGCTGTGCAGCTGAATCCAAAAGGCGAAGTCCATCGGAATGCCACCGTCGCCTACAATTTTGACATGCTTCGGGGCCACTTTTTCGTCGATTTTGAGGCGCACGCTGAATCCTTTGGCCTTGAACGAGCAGTGGTCCTCGTCGGCCTGCCACTCCTCGACCTTGTCCTGGAGGGCGGGTGTGAGGTGGTCGAAGCGGCTGATCATTTGAAAAATTTGCTCTGCGGGGCGCAGGATTTGGTGCTGTTTTGAAACGTATTCTTTCATGGGTCTGATTTTTTTCGGGGTTAGTCGATGGTGATGGTGCGCTCCTCCTCGGAGTCGGCGACAATCGATACGGTCATCACCTCCTCGGGTAGCAGCCCCTCAATCTTCTCGGGCCACTCCACCAAGCAGAGGTCGCCCGAGTAGAAATACTCTTCGTAGCCGAAGTCGAGGGCCTCCTCGGGGCGTTCGATGCGGTAGAAGTCGAAGTGGTAGACCGCCTCTCCCTGGGCCGTCGAGTAGTGGTTCACGATGGCGAAGGTGGGGCTCGAGATGGTGTCTTCACTTCCCAGCTCGGCCATGATGGCACGAATCAGGGTTGTCTTTCCGGCCCCCATTTCGCCCCGAAAGAGGACGATACTGCGCCCCTCAAGGCTTCGTAGTACCTCTTCGGCCACATCGGGTAATTCGCGGATGGAGTCTATATGTAGGGTTTTCATCGTTTTTGTTCCGTTCAATTCTCGGCAAAGGTACAAAGAAATTCAAAATTCAAAATTCAAAATTCAAAATTTTTTAATTCCTCATTTCCAATTGCGGTGCGTTTCCAAAGGTAACTTTTTGTGTCGTTTCTACTATGGCGCCTCGGCAAGGCCTCCTTGCGTGGATCTCCAAAAGAGATTGACCGCGGCAAATCTGATTTGCCGCTCATCTCTTTTGTCCATTGAACTAAAGCCTTTCGCTTTGCACTCGGCTGTGGACGCAGTTTCACACTCTTCGCAAGAGCGTGGGGAAAATCGGCTGTCGAAGACAATAAAAAGGGAGGATACCTCATTATATAATACGGTGCGGATTTTGTTTTTCCGGCCAAGAAGTGTATTTTTGTACGAAATTTAGCAACGATAAGTACGATGGTAAAGATCCTTTGGGTGGATGACGAGGTGGAACTCCTGAAGCCCCATATCCTCTTTTTGACCTCGAAAGGCTACGAGGTGGAGACCTGCAACAACGGCTATGATGCCATAGATATGGCCCAGGAGGTGGCCTACGACCTCATTATCCTCGACGAGATGATGCCCGGCATGACGGGGCTGGAGACCCTGCCCAAAATCAAGGAGATTCGCCCCACGACCCCCGTCATCATGGTAACCAAGTCCGAGGAGGAGAACATCATGGATAAGGCCGTGGGGTCGAAGATTGCCGACTACCTCATCAAGCCCGTGAATCCCAACCAGGTGTTGCTCTCGATCAAAAAGAATGTTCACCAGCAGCAACTCGTCACCGAGCAGACCACGGCCGACTACCGCGCAGAATTCGGCCGACTGAGTTCGTCGTTGCAGATGGCCGAGAACTTTTCGGATTGGTGCAACCTCTACCGTCGCCTGACGAATTGGGAGATCGATCTCGCCGAGGCCAACGATCCGAGCCTCAAGGAGGTGCTGGTCTACCAGAAGAACGAGGCCAACCAGGAGTTCTCGAAGTTTGTGCGTCGCAACTACTACCATTGGATCAACAAGCGGGCGGACGACACCCCCGTGATGTCGCATACGCTCATGCGTTCGAAGATCTTCCCCGTGGCTGATTCGCACCGCAAGACCACGCTTCTGCTGATCGACAACTTCCGTTACGATCAGTGGCGTGCCATTTCGTCGCTCCTGCGCGGCCACTACGATGTAGCCCTCGACGACTTCTATTGCGCCATCCTCCCCACGGCCACGCAGTATGCCCGTAACGCCATCTTCGCAGGGTTGATGCCCCTGGCCATCGACAAACTGATGCCCCAAAAGTGGCTCAACGACAACGAGGAGGGGGGTAAAAATCAGTACGAGGAGCACTTCCTGCAGCGACTGATGGCCCAAAGTGGCAAGAATTATAAGTATACCTTCGATAAGTTGGTGCGCCCCGAGGCGGGCCGTAAGTTGGTGGAGAATATCGGGCGCATTTACGAGGCCGATTTCTCGGTCATCGTCTATAACTTCCTCGATATCCTCTCCCATGCCCGTACCGAGACCGACATCATCCGCGAACTGACCGAGGACGAGGCCTCGTTCCGTTCGCTCACGCGCTCCTGGTTCGAACATTCGGATCTCTTCACCATTCTGCGCCTGTTGGCCGAGCGTGGCCATACGGTGATCATCACCTCCGACCACGGCACCATCCGTGTGGACAATCCGGTGCGCGTGACGGGCGATCGGGAGACCTCGGCCAACCTGCGCTACAAGACGGGACGCAACCTGGCCTACAATGCCAAAGAGGTCTATGAGGTAACGCGTCCGGAGGATATCCAACTTCCCGCGTCGAACCTTACGTCGAGTTACATCTTCGCCTACAACAGCGACTTCTTGGTCTACAACAACGATGCGAATCGCTACATCCGCTACTACCGAAACACCTTCCAGCACGGCGGAATCTCGATGGAGGAGATGCTGGTACCCTTCATCGTCCTGGAACCGAAACGGTAATTTTACGATTCACGATTCACGATTCACAATTATTTTCCCGGTGCAGTCATTGCGAGGAGCCGGAGGCGACGCGGCAATCTCCCGCGAGGTGCACACCATCCCAAGGCCGCGCTGCGTCATCCCGAGGGAGTGCGAGCGACCTTGGGATCTTTTTATGCGCGAAGTATTATTGAGATCATTCTCCGATAAAAAGATGGCCACGCACCTGACGGTGCTCGCCATGACGCAATGACTAATTTGCGTAAATCAGGAATTCTCCCCTAATACCCCTATAAAATTCCAAGTGTCATAGCGTAAATTTTTGCTCTGTAAGATTTTTTTTCGATCCACCGTTGCAACCCATTGAAAATCAGACCCCATTTTCACGCTCTTGTAAGATTTTTTTCGGCCGAAAATTTGGAGGTGGTTTTTTT
>CAJGDL010000061.1 GCA_904502075.1 uncultured Alistipes sp. | reverse complement strand
TTACGGGCTCGAACTCTGCGGGGTAGTTCTCATCCTTGATCACCTGGAGGGTGAGGGCCTCCTTCTGCGGGAGGTTCTTCTGCTTGCGGATGTTGCGGATCGAGGAGACGATCTCCTGTGTCAACTCGAAACGGGCCAGCAGCTGCTCATCGGCCTCGTCGATGGCGGGCAGCGGAGCGAACATGATCGACTCACCGGCGGCGCGGGGCTCCAAATCCTGCCAGATCTCCTCGGTGATGAAGGGCATGAAGGGGTGCAGCATGCGCAGCAAGAGGTCGAAATATTGCTTCGTGGCCTGGAGGGTCTCCTCGTCGATGGGACACTGGTAGGCGGGCTTCACCATCTCGAGGTACCAGCCGCTGAAGTCATCCCAGAAGAGTTTGTAGAGGGCCTTGAAGGCCTCCGAAATGCGGTAGTTCGAGAAATCCTCCTCTACCTGCTTGTAGGTCTTGAGCAGACGCTCGGCAAACCACTCCACGGCCAGGCGGTTGTTCTCCGAAGGCTCGAGGTTTTCGTCTACGGGCCAGCCGCATACCAGGCGGTAGGCGTTCCAGATCTTGTTGCCGAAGTTACGACCCTGCTCACAGAGGGCCTCGTCAAACATCACATCGTTGCCGGCCGATGACGAGATCAGCATCGCCATACGCATACCGTCGGCGCCGTATTGGGCGATCAGATCCAGCGGATCGGGTGAGTTGCCGAGCTGCTTCGACATCTTGCGACCGATCTTGTCGCGCACGATACCCGTGAAGTAGACGTGGCGGAAGGGGAAGAGGTTGCGGTATTCGTAGCCGGCCATGATCATGCGGGCGATCCAGAAGAAGATGATGTCCGGACCCGTCACCAAGTCGTTGGTGGGGTAGTAGTACAAAATCTCCTTGTTGTCGGGGTTGCAGATGCCGTCGAAGACCGAGATAGGCCACAGCCACGACGAGAACCAGGTGTCGAGTACATCCTCGTCCTGGCGCAGATCCGAGAGTTGCAGACTCTGATCCGCTGCCTTCTCGCGGGCGAGCTGCAGAGCCTCCTCGGCCGTCTCGGCTACTACATAGCCCCCCTTCGGGAGGTAGTAGGCCGGGATGCGGTGGCCCCACCAAAGCTGACGCGAGATGCACCAATCCTTGATGTTCTCCATCCAATGGCGGTAGGTGTTTTTATACTTTTCGGGGACAAATTTGATCACATCCTCCATGACGGCCTTCGTAGCTGGCTCGGCGAGCTCCTGCATCGAGAGGAACCACTGCATCGAGAGCTTGGGCTCGATGGCCACGCCCGTGCGCTCCGAGTAGCCCACGTTGTTCGTGTACTCCTCGGTCTTCTCCAGGAGGCCGGCCTCGGCGAGATCCTTCTCGATCTGGCGACGTACATCGAAGCGATCCATGCCGACATACATGCCCACCTTGTCGTTTACCGTGCCGTTGTCGTTGAAGATGTCGATGGCCTCCAAACCGAACTTCTCGCCCAACATGTAGTCGTTTACATCGTGAGCCGGAGTTACCTTCAGGGCACCCGTACCGAACTCAATGTCGACATATTCGTCGCGAATCACCGGAATCGAGCGACCTACCAGCGGAACAATCACGCGGGCATCGGCCGGCAGATCCTGGTAGCGGGGATCGTTCGGGTTTACGCACAAGGCCGTGTCGCCCAGGATGGTCTCGGGGCGAGTGGTGGCCACAATCAGGGCGCGATCCGAACCCTCGAGCTTATAACGCAGGTAGTAGAGCTTGCCGTGCGACTCCTTGAAGATCACCTCCTCGTCCGAGAGGGCGGTCTGTGCCGAGGGGTCCCAATTCACCATGCGGACACCGCGGTAGATCTTTCCCTTGCGGTAGAGGTCGCAGAAGACCTTCAGCACGCTCTTCGAGCGTACCTCGTCCATCGTGAAGCAGGTGCGATCCCAGTCGCACGAGGCACCCAACTTACGCAGTTGTTGGAGGATCACGCCTCCGTACTGCTCCTTCCAGGCCCAAGCGTGGGCGAGGAACTCTTCGCGCGTGAGGCTCGATTTCTCAATCCCCTCGGCTTTGAGTTTGGCCACCACCTTGGCCTCGGTGGCAATCGAGGCGTGGTCGGTACCCGGCACCCAGCAGGCATTTTTGCCCTGCATGCGGGCGCGACGCATCAATACGTCCTGCAAGGTGTTGTTCAACATGTGGCCCATGTGGAGCATACCCGTTACATTGGGGGGCGGAATGACGATCGTATAGGGTTCGCGCTCATCGGGTTCGGAGTGGAAAAGGCGATGCTCGATCCAGTAGTCGTACCACTTGGATTCGATCGCGGAAGGCTGATATTTATCGGCTATCGGCATACTTTAAAGGTTTTGCATTTCGTTTGTAAGGTGCAAAGTTATCAACAATCTGTTAAATTTGAAATTTTTCTTGGTAAAAAATCGTTATATTTGCACCGTTATTATAAAGAAGTATGAGTAAGAAAACAAAAATAGACGTTTTGGATGCCATCGAGATCGAGGATATTGGCGCACTGCCCGAACTCTTCGATGGTAAACATAAGATCATGCCCATCGTAACCTCGGTGGATGAGCCCTCCGAGGGGCATAATATTCCCGAGGTGATTCCCATCCTGGCCCTGCGCACCTCGGTGCTCTTTCCCGGGTCGGTGACCCCCATCACCGTGGGGCGCGAGAAGAGCATCCGTCTGATTAAGGAGGTAAACTCCGGATCGGGGATTCTGGGTGCCGTTCTGCAGAAGGAGGGCGAGATTGAGGATCCCGCCCCCGATGACCTCTACAAGGTGGGTACAGCGGCGCGTGTGATCAAAATCCTGGAGATGCCCAACGGAACCTATACCGTCGTGTTGAACGGCCTGGAGAAGATTGAGGTGGGCGAGTATGTCTCGACCGATCCCTATCTGAAGGCAACCGTCACTCCGCTGCGCGACTCTTCGCCCTCGGAGCTCCATAGCATCGAGTTCGATGCCCTGGTCGATTCGATCCGTGATGTGGCACTCGGACTGATCAATCTCTCGCCCTCGATGCCCAAGGAGACCGCCTTCCCGATCAAGAATATCGAATCGAAGCAGGGGCTTATCACCTTCATCTGTACCAATATGGAGTTTGCCGACGAGGATCGTCAGGCCCTTTTGGAGGCCCCCGGTCTGTTGGCACGCGCCCGCAAGTTGTTGGAGATTCTGATCCGCAACCAGCAGCTGGCCGAGCTTAAGAACGAGATTCAGGAGAAGGTCAAGCAGCAGATCGACCAGCAGCAGCGCGACTACTACCTGCAGCAGCAGATGCGTACCATTCAGGACGAGTTGGGCGACAATACGGACGAAGAGATCAAGCGTCTGCGCGAGAAGGCTTCGAAGAAGAATTGGGATCAGTCGGTGGCCGATATCTTCGAGAAGGAGGTGCAGAAGTTGGAGCGTCTGAATCCGGCCGTGGCAGAGTATTCGGTCATGATGACCTACCTGGAGCTGATGCTCGAACTCCCCTGGAACGAGGTGACGAAGGACAACCTCGATTTGAAGGCGGCCCGCGAGCAACTCGATCACGACCACTACGGTCTGGAGGAGGTAAAGGATCGTATCTTGGAGCATTTGGCCGTCATCAAGTTGAAGGGCGATTTGAAGTCGCCGATCTTGTGCCTCTACGGCCCTCCGGGAGTGGGTAAAACCTCGCTCGGTAAGTCGGTGGCTACGGCCTTGGGTCGTAAGTTCGGTCGCATCGCATTGGGTGGTCTGCACGACGAGGCCGAGATTCGCGGCCATCGCCGCACCTATATCGGCGCCATGCCCGGTCGTATCATCGAGACCATCAAGCGTTGCGGTTCGTCGAACCCCGTGATCATCCTCGACGAGGTGGATAAACTCACCGTCTCGAACCACGGCGATCCGTCGAGTGCCCTCTTGGAGGTCTTGGATCCCGAGCAGAATACCACCTTCCACGACAACTACCTCGATGTGGAGTACGACCTCTCGAAGGTGCTCTTCATCGCTACGGCCAACAATGTGCAGCAGATCAATCCGGCCCTCAGGGATCGTATGGAGATGATCAATATCCCGGGCTACCTGACCGAGGACAAGGTGCAGATTGCGCTGAACCACTTGGTGGGCAAGCAGCGCGAGGCACACGGCATCGAGGAGTCTGCCATGGGGCTCACGGCCGAGGTGGTGGAGCAGATCATCACGAATTATACGCGGGAGGCGGGTGTCCGCTCGCTCGACAAGCACATTGCCAAATTGGCCCGTTCGCGAGCCAAGCAGATCGCTTTTGAGGAGGGTTTCGACCCTTGCTTTACGGCGCAGGAGGTGGAGAAGGTGTTGGGCATGCCCAAGTTCCTCAAGGAGGAGTACGAGGTAGCCGACATGGTGGGCGTAGTGACGGGCCTGGCTTGGACCGAGGTGGGGGGCGACATCCTCTACATCGAGTCGGTGCTGACTCCCGGCAAGGGAGCCATCTCGCTCACGGGTAACCTGGGCGATGTCATGAAAGAGTCGGCCACGATTGCCTACGAATGGGTGAAGGCCCATCACGAGGAGCTCGGCATCGAACGCGAGAAGTTTGAAAAATTCGACATCAATATCCACGTTCCCGAGGGGGCGATACCGAAGGATGGCCCCTCGGCCGGTATCACGATGGTAACCTCCATCGTCTCGAGTTTCACGGGCCGCAAGGTGACCGAGCGTATCGCCATGACGGGAGAGACGACCCTGCGTGGCCGCGTGATGCCTGTGGGCGGGGTGAAGGAGAAGATTCTTGCGGCCAAGCGTGCCGGTATTTCAGAGTTGATCCTCTCGGAGCGCAACCGCAAGGATATTGCCGAGATCAAGCCCGAGTACCTGGAGGGACTCACCTTCCACTATGTAAATACCAACGACGAGGTGTTGAAGATCGCCTTGCAGTAAAAAAATTGAAATACAATGAAATTTATCGCCATTATCCCGGCCCGTTATGCTTCGACGCGTTTTCCGGGTAAACCCTTGGCCCTGTTAGGGGGTAAGCCGGTAATCCAGCGGGTCTATGAGCAGGTGGCCGGAGTTCTCGATGATGCGGTGGTGGCCACCGACGACGAGCGCATCTATGCCGCGGTGAAGGCCTTTGGCGGCAAGGTCGAGATGACCTCGACGGAGCACCGCAGCGGTACGGATCGTTGCCGCGAAGCCTACGAGAAGCAGGGCATGGAGTATGACGTGGTGGTCAATGTGCAGGGCGACGAGCCCTTCATTCGTCGCGAGCAGCTGCTGGCCCTGAAGGCTTGCTTCGAGAATCCCTCGACCCAGATCGCTACGTTGGTCAAGCCTTTTGCCAAGGAGGATGGTATCGAGGCCCTCGAAAATCCCAACTCCCCCAAGGTGGTCTTGGACAAGAGTGGGCAAGCCCTCTACTTTTCGCGCTCGGTAATTCCCTACCTGCGTGGGGTGGAGCGTAGCGAGTGGCTCAACACACACACCTTCTATAAGCATATTGGCATCTATGCCTTTCGTGCCGAGGTGCTCAAGGAGGTTACCTCATTGCCTCAATCTTCGCTCGAAAAGGCCGAATCGCTCGAGCAGTTGCGTTGGCTGGAAAACGGCTAC
Source organism: uncultured Alistipes sp. (assembly GCA_904502075.1). Lineage (GTDB taxonomy): Bacteria > Bacteroidota > Bacteroidia > Bacteroidales > Rikenellaceae > Alistipes. The sequence goes on along the minus strand of CAJGDL010000061.1, from coordinate 4,233 downwards.
CGCATTGGGGTGGGGATCACCGATTGCGAGACCATAGGCATTGATACGCCCGAAGATTTGGAGCGTGCCGAGCAGTTTTTGAAGGAAAAAATGTAGTTTTTGGGGGTGAAAGTAGGAAAATCGAAAAATTTTGTCTATTTTCACCTTCGAATTTAATCTAAATTTGGAATCATGGCACTCAAACTTATTGCCGGACCTTGTGTGATCGAGTCGCAAGAGCTGCTCGATACGGTAGCCCAAAAATTGGTGGAGATCAACCAAAAGCTGGGCGTGGAGATCCTCTTTAAAGCCTCGTTTGACAAGGCAAATCGTACCTCGATCCACTCCTATCGCGGAGTGGGCATGGAGCGAGGTCTGCAAATGCTTGCGGATGTGCGTTCGAAGTGGGGACTCAAGCTCCTGACCGATATTCACGAGTCGGAGCAGGCGGCTCCCGTAGGCGAGGTGGTTGATGTGCTCCAAATCCCCGCCTTCCTCTGCCGTCAGACCGACCTGGTGGTCGCTGCCGCCAAAACGGGCAAGGTGGTCAATATCAAGAAGGCGCAGTTCCTTTCGGGGCTGGATATGCGTTACCCCTATGAAAAGGCTATCGAGGCAGGTGCTTCGGAAGTGTGGCTCACCGAGCGCGGTAACTCGTTCGGCTACAACAACTTGGTGGTCGATTTCCGCAATGTGGCCGACATGCGTCAGATCGCTCCCACGGTGATCATGGACTGCACCCACTCGGTGCAGCGTCCCGGAGCCGCCGGGGGTAAAACGGGGGGTAACCGCGAGTTTGTGCCGGCTATGGCCTTGGCCGCCAAGGCCTTCGGTGCTACGGGTTACTTCTTTGAGGTGCATCCCGATCCCGACAAGGCGCTTAGCGATGGGCCCAATATGCTCTACTTGAGCGATCTGGAAGGTGTAATCAAATCCCTGTTGTAAGGATGGAAAACGATAAGAAGAGCAAGATCCTCGATCTGGCACGCCAAACCCTCGAAACGGAGGCGCAGGCGCTGAAAAAAATGGAGGAGCGTTTGGGCGATGAGTTCGTGGCAGCCGTGGAGGCGATCCTGGCAAGTCGCGGCAAGTTGGTGGTAACGGGCATGGGTAAGTCGGGCCTCATCGGTCGAAAGATTGCTGCTACGCTCGCTTCAACGGGTACCCCGAGCTTCTTTCTTCACCCCGGAGAGGCCTTTCATGGCGATTTGGGCATGATCTCCAAAGAGGACATTATCCTGGCCCTCTCCTATTCGGGTGAGACCGATGAGGTGCTGAAGATCGTCCCCTTCATCCACTCGAACGGCAACACGCTGATCTCGATGACCGGCAAGGCCGAGTCGTCGTTGGCCAAGAATTCGGACATCCATCTCGATGTGAGTGTCGAGCATGAGGCTTGCATCCTGAAGCTCGCCCCCACCACCTCGACTACGGCGCAGATTGCCATGGGCGATGCCTTGGGTGTGGCGCTGATGAAGATGCGCGAATTTACGGCCATGGACTTTGCGCGCCTCCACCCGGGAGGTTCGTTGGGTCGTCGTCTGCTGATGACTGTGGGTGATGTGATGCGCAAAGAGAACCTGCCGATTGTTGATGCCGACTGTTCGGCTACGCAGATGATCCACTCCATCTCGAAGGGGGGCCTTGGTCTGATCGCCCTCTGCAAGGAGGGGCGTGTGGAGGGGATCATTACCGATGGCGATATTCGTCGCGCGATGGAGCGTCTGCAGGCCAACTTCTTCGCCATTACGGCCAAGGATATCGCCACGATGCATCCCAAGACGATCCGCCCGACCGAAAAGTTGATTGCGGCCGAGAAGATGATGACCCAAAACAAAGTAACCTCGCTGTTGGTCACCGAAGCCGACGAAACCTTTGTGGGTGTGATTCAGATCTACGATATCAAGTTGTAATCGGGGAATCGAGCCCCGTTGCAATAGAAAACGAAAAAATGGCGAATCGTAAGGTTCGCCATTTTTTGTACTCTTTATTTAAAGAAGACTATTTGCCGATGGTTTGGGCCAGGGCCACGCAGTGGGTGGCGGGGTCAAGACCCAGCAGGGCAAGCAACTCGGCCTCCTTATAGGAACCTCGCGTGATAGCCTTCAGTCCGTGGGCAGCGGCGTAGAGGTTGGCATTCTCAACATAGCCGGCGGCATCCAATCCGCAGAGCCCCTTTGCCTTCTCCATCGGGATGTTCTTGCCGTCGTATACCGAGAGATCGGCCACAAAGACCAGGTTGAGGGCAGCCTCATTGGCAAACTCCTGCATGGCGGTCAGCGGTCGATGATCGCCCTCGGCCACGCGCTCCAGGCAGTGGGTGGCGGGATTGTAGAGGTAGACACCCTCCGCCAGGAAGGCGTAGGTGCGAATGGGGTAGAGCCCCAGGGCCGAGGGGGCCGTGAGGTGGCTGTTCTCGGGGCGGTTGATGCCGGCGGCGGCCCAAATAACCCCCGAAAGCTCCTCGAGGGTGAGGGCCTCGCGGGTGAAATCGCGCGAGGACTTGCGTGCCCAAAGTGCCTCGTTGATCGAAGCTCCGCCTGTTTGAGGGATAGCCATCAATTCAATGGTGGCACCCTCCACGACGGGAGTTACCGTTTGGGTGTTGTTGTCCGAGTTTTTGGGGGCGCCACACGCTACCAGCAGTGCCAGGGCTCCCAGGAAGAGTTGTTTTACCATCTGTGTAGAAAATTTAGTGGTTTTTGTTCAATATCGCGAAGCCCTCTTTTGCTCAAAACAAGCAAGAGCTTCGTTCAATAGACAAAGGTAAGAAAAAGAATTGATAGCGATGCACTTTCTCTCGATTTTTGTAATGATGGGGTCGCTGTGATAAACAAGGATCACCTGAAAAAAGATGCCTGGGTTGAAGAGTCTCTTTAGGAGGTCGGGCAAAGCCCGACCTCCTAAAGATAACCCTCGTCATTGCGAAAATTTTCATTTTATGGCGAATCGGAAAGTGGTTTGTCCCCATGAAAATTTGTGGCAATCTACCGCTTATTCGAGACCGTGGATTGCCCCAACCACTTTTTCTGCCAGGCGGTTATGCGACTCGTGAACTCCTCGATAATAGGAAGATCCCCACGAATTTTCATGGAATGAAATAGTGCTATGCCACCCCTTAAAATGAAAATTCTCGGGATGACTTGTTGTGTTTCCTATGGGATTTGTGTGAATTCACACAAATCCCATAGGAAACATTTTCCTCACCGAAATTTGCGAGAGATTCAATAAGTCGTGTCGTTACGACACCAAAAAAAGCGGGCCACCCGCTATGGGCAGCCCGCTCTTTGTAGAACGAGTCGAGGTAATTACTCGGCCTTCTCGGCGCAGCACTCCTTCTCGCACTCGGCCTTCTTCTCGCAGTCAGCGCAATTCTTCTCGCACTCTGCTTTCTTCTCGCAGTCGGCGCAGTTCTTGTCGCACTCGGCAGCCTTCTCGCAGTCAGCGCAGCACTCAGCCTTCTCGGCGCAGCACTCCTCGGTGCACTCGGCAGCAGCCTCAACCTGCTCGCAATCAGCGCAGCACTCCGTCGTAGCGGCCTCAGCCTCGGCAGCGGCCTTCTTGTTACCGCAGCAACCTACCATCATGAGGGCAGCAGCAACCATCAGAATCGAAAAAAACTTCTTCATAATTTTATTAGGGTTTTAATGTTGTTTATTTCGTTGCAAAGGTATGGATTCTATGGGAAAATCACAACAAAAAATTAAAAAAACTAAAAAAATAGGTTAAAAATTGGGGTGCACGATCCTTTCTCCCTCGGTTGGAACCGCTAAAAAGTTGGGAGTTAGGGGTTCGTTTTGCATGAAAACGATTGAATCGCTACTGCGCAGCCAGAGCCCTTTGACTCGCCAGCACCTCTTGGATCAGTTCAAGAACCTCGGGGTTCAGCGGCGTAGCATGATCCGGGATGGTCAACGGGATTGTCTTGGGGCGATTTTGGATCTCATATTGAGCCCCTTGCAGGGTGAGTGCCTCACTTTCGGTCGGGTACATCTCGATCGAAAATTTCAGGGCGAAAGGCTCGTCGGTTTCCATCGCTTTTTCTATCTTTTTTCCTTCTACATCCAGTTCCATATTGATGCTACAATCCAAGATGTCTTTGGGATGGTAGATTCCTTGGGGATTGACTCGGAAATTTAGAGTCGCATTTAGTTTGTGGATACTCAATTTTACTCCAAATAGTTTAAGGAGCCAAGGGGTCCATACATGGTTCTTCTTTTTGGCTATAATGTCAGCGTAAAAGGTGAGTTTTTC
>CAJGDL010000060.1 GCA_904502075.1 uncultured Alistipes sp. | reverse complement strand
TGATCATGAACGCCGTAACCCCGCTTTTGAACAAGTATCTCAAACCCAAACGCTTCGGTAAAAAATAGCAAAAGATGAAGAGTACACTTTTTAATATGGTGGCCGTCTTGTTCTGCATCACCCTCATCGCTTCGGCGGGTGTGGGCGGTGTCTATCAGTTGACGGCCGAACCCATCGCCGCGGCCAATGCAGCGGCGGTAACCGAGGCTTTGCGTCAGGTGCTTCCCGCCTTCGAGGAGACCACGGAGCAGGAGCTTACGCTCGATGAGATGCCCATTACGGTCTATACGGCCACGTCGCAGGCCGCTACCGTGGGCTACGCCGTGAAGAGTATGACCAAGGAGGGTTTTGGCGGTGTGATCACCATGATGGTGGGCTTCGATATGCAAGGCAAGATCCTCAATGTCAATGTCCTCTCGCAAGCCGAGACCCCGGGCCTGGGTACCAAGATGGCTGAGCCCGAGAATGTGCTGCTGAAGAGTGTTCGCGGGAAGAATCCTGCCGAAATAAATCTTGCCGTCAAGAAGGACGGCGGAGATGTGGATGCCCTGACGGCTGCAACGATCTCGTCGCGCGCCTATGTGGATGCTGTGGCGCGTGCCTACGAAGCCTTCACGCAGGTGTCGGGTGTCGGCGTCGATATTGATGATCCTACGGGGGCGACGGATGCCGCCTCGGGAGCGACCGAAACCATGAGCGCAGATGCGCAGGAAGGAGGCAAAGATGAATAAATTGCAACTGATACTGAAGGGAATTATCAAGGAGAATCCCACCTTTGTGCTGATCCTGGGTATGTGCCCCACGCTGGGTACTACCACCTCGGCCATGAATGGTCTGGGCATGGGTGTCGCTACGATGGCCGTGTTGATCATGTCGAACTTCGTGATCTCGCTCATCAAGAACCTGATCCCCGACAAGGTGCGTATCCCCGCCTTTATCGTCGTGATCGCCTCGTTTGTAACGATCATCGAACTCTTGATGAAGGCCTATGTGCCGGCTCTCTACGCTACGCTCGGCGTCTTCATTCCGCTGATTGTGGTGAACTGCATCATTTTGGGCCGTGCCGAGGCCTTTGCCTCGAAGAACGGGCCCTTCGATTCGATTCTCGATGGTGTGGGCATCGGCCTGGGCTTCACCCTCTCGCTTACGGTGATCGGAGCCGTGCGCGAGGTGCTCGGAAGCGGAGCACTCTTTGGCTACTCGCTGGGCGTTGCCGACTTCATGCCCCTGATCTTCGTTTTGGCCCCCGGAGCCTTCTTCGTGTTGGGCTACCTGATGGTCTTGTTTAACAAATATCTCAAGAAGTAAAGCGTATGGAACTCTCCTATTTTGCAATCATTATCGGTGCCATCTTCGTCAATAACGTCGTCTTGGCGCAGTTCCTCGGTATCTGCCCCTTCCTCGGAGTCTCGTCGAAGGTGGAGACTTCGTTGGGTATGAGTGCCGCTGTTACCTTTGTGATGGCCTTGACGGCAGTCGTGGCCTGGTCACTTCAGGAGTTTATCCTAAAACCCTTCGGGATTGAGTACATGCAGACCATTGTCTTCATCTTGGTGATCGCTGCATTGGTACAGATGGTGGAGATCATCCTCAAAAAGGTGTCGCCCTCGCTCTATCAGGCCCTCGGAATCTTCCTGCCGCTTATCACGACCAACTGTGCCGTGCTCGGTGTCGCCATTCTGATGATCCAGAAGGAGTTTACCCTTCTTCAGAGCGTTGCCTATTCGGTGTCGACCGCTCTTGGCTTCGGCTTGGCCTTAGTGCTTTTTGCCGGCATCCGCGAGCGTTTGGAGTTTGAGGACGTTCCCAAGGCTCTGGAGGGTGCCCCCATTGCCCTGATCACCGCCGGTATCTTGGCGATGGCGTTTATGGGTTTCTCGGGACTCGTCTAGTAAATTTTCGATTTTATAGGGCGTTTTTCGATTTTATAGGGCATATTTTGCACCGCCTTGCTTGGGCCGAATGGGCAGTACGACAAGTACAGCCCATCCGGCCCAATCTTCGTTGGCACAAAATCTGCTCCTCTAAAATCAAAAATATGTTTCGCTTCTATAGGGCATATTTCATCTTACCTTGCCTGGATCGAATGGGCAGTACGCGAAGTACAGCCCATCCGCCCCAATTTCATGTCGGCACAGGAGGTCGCGTCGCGACCGAATTCAAAATCAAAATTCAGTTTTTTAAATTTCTCATACCTAATTCCGCATTCAAGAACGTACCCCTCCACAATCAAGGGGAGGGGTGCGTTCAAACCGATTCACGCGCTATTTCTCGGAGTGCTCTATGCGCTCTTGGATGGCGGCGATGAGTTTGTCGGCTTCGGCGCAACTGATGTAGAGGCGCGATTCGTAGATGTCGGTGATCTCGACAAAATGATCCCACTCCGAGGCATAGATGCGCACGCGCTCGACCTGGATCACGTCGAGGTAGTGGCCGTAGTAGCCGAAGAAACCGAAACCTCCCAGCAGTGGAATGATTCCCTTCATCTCGGATCGCTCGACTTTGCGCACCGAGGCGATCTCGTTGAGCGGTAGTTCGGTGATATCCATCAGGCAGTCGATGCGCAGACGCTCGCGATTGAGGCAGATCTTGCGCGGAATAGATAGCGACATGAGCAAGAGCAGAGCTACAATGCACGAGGAGAACCAGGCCGAGAGGTAGCCCCCTTCGTAAAGGAAGTAGAGAGCTGCGGCTAGCACACCGAAGATCACGACATAGAGGGCCGTGAGTAGCCATACGCGGCGGCTGAAGCGGAATTTATAGATCAGTTCATGCTCCATCTTCTCGGTCGTTTTGAGCCTCGAGCAGCGCCTCGGCAATCGTGATGTCTTCTCGCGTGGTAATCTTTAGGTTGGAGCGTTCGCCCTCGCAGAGGCTAATGCGCTCCCCGAGTTGCTCCACCACCGAGGCATCGTCCGTGAAGGCCGGGTCGAAGGGTTGGCGGTAGGCTCGGCGCAGGAGGTGGGCATCGAAGACTTGAGGGGTCTGCACGGCCCTCAACTGCGAGCGATCCACGATCTCTGAGCCGCCCTCTTCGTTTGTCAGGCGGCGGAACGAGTCGGTGACGGCGATGGCGGGAATGGCCGACCCCTTTGTGGCGGCACAGTCGCAGCAGCGGCGGATCATCTCCACGCTCGCCAGGGGGCGTACCCCATCGTGGATGGCGACCAATTCGACCCCTTCGCCCAAAGCAAAGAGGGTGTCGAGCCCCGATTTAACGGAGTCGAAACGCTCCTTACCTCCCGAGGCAAGGGTGTGCGGGGCCACCTCGAAGCGGGCCGAGAGGTTCTTCCAAAAGGCCTGTTGCTCGTCGGGGAGAACCACTACGATCGGGGCACCGGGCAGGGCCTCGGCCATGCGGTTTATCGTGCGAACCAGGATCGGCTCCCCGCCCAGGAATAAAAATTGCTTGGGTATCTCGGAGCCCATGCGGCGGCCACTGCCACCTGCTACAATTACAATACCGGTAGTTATCTGTTCCATAGGAGTTTCTTTCCGAATCCGAGGGTGTTGTCGGTGAGTTTCAGTGTTTTAATTTCGAGTGTCCACAGGTGCAGGTCGGCCACAGCGGCATAGGGGAAGCGCTTCAGGTAACACTTGCGCCCCTGCTCGTCGGCGGGGCGGACAGTACCCGTCAGCTGCAGCCCCTGCACGCGACCCACGATGCGGGTCTCGAGGACGATGCTGGCCGCCACCTGCGGATTTTCGGCCATCTCGCACCCGTGGCGCGTATCGGGCGAGGAGGTGAAGTATAACTCTCCGCGTGTCGGGTCGAAGGCGTAGAAGCAGTTGGCGCACCAAAGCCCTTCGTGGCTTTGGGTGGCGAGGGTCAGTACATGGTGCTTGCGTACGAAGCGGATGATGGCCTCCGGAATATCGAGGGTGTGGGGCGTTGGTACCATAGCCTACTCGTTTTCAACCGCCTCTTCCGCCGAGAAGTCGGGTACGATCGGTTGGGCGGCATCGAAGGCCACCGTGTCGCGCAACGAAAGACGCTCCGACTCCGAAACTTCTCCGTCCAACTCGGCCATCACCTTGGCTTTCACATACTCGAAGGCATCGAGGTTTTCTGCTTTGATCGGCTCCGAGGGCTCCTGTGGGATCTTCAGCGGGTCGATCGGGTTTTTGCCCTTCCAAACGCGGTAGTCGAGGTGGGGGCCCGTCGAGGTGCCGGTGCTACCCACATAGCCGATGAGCTGTCCCTGCGAAACATGGCTCCCCTGATGGATTCCCTTGGCGAAGCCGTTCAGGTGCAGGTAGCCAGTCGTATAGCCCCCCGCATGCTTAATCTTGAGGGTGTTGCCACCGCCTCCTCCCCAGCCTTTGAAGGTTACCACACCGTCGGCGACAGCCACCACCGGCGTACCCTTCGGGGCGGCGTAGTCAACTCCTGTGTGGGGACGGCGTACCTTGTGTACCGGGTGCAGGCGGCTGTAGGAGAACTTCGAACTGATGCGCGAGTACTTCAGCGGGGCCTTCAGCATCTGCTTGCGCAGCGACTGACCATCGGCCTCCCAATACTCCACGCGCTTGTTCTGGCGGAACGGAATGGCGTAGTACTCCTTGCCGTAGTGCGAGAACTTCACGCCCCAGATGCGGCCGATGCCCACCGAGACGGTATCGATGAGTTTTTCGTCGTAGATCACCGTGAAGCTGTCGCCCTTCTGCACGCTGAAGAAGGAGATCGTCCACTGATAGATATCTTCTACCTCGGCTGCCAGCGAGTAGGGCATGTTGCCATCGACCATCGCCTGCCAGAGCGACGACTCAATGACGGCACTGCGCTTCTGACGCTTCAGGGTGAACTCCTTCTCACCTAAGGTGATCGACACCGAGTCGCGCCCCTCGGCACAGCGGTGGAATCCGAAGACCACATACTGCGAGGTGTTGCGCTCGTAGGCCAGGAAATCCAGGTGTGGGGTGTGGAGCGAATCTTCGTGGATGAAGGCCGTGTAGCGGTGGCCGGCGCGGATATTTCTCAAGGGCCACACCTGTGCGGCCTCGCGGTCGAGGCGGTCGATCTCCACGGCCGAGACTCCGTAGTGGTTCAGGATCTTGCCCAGGGTCTCTCCGCTCTGCACCTCCCCCTGATCGAGGCGATAATCCGTGGCATCAATCCCATAGAGGATGTGGCGCGGAGCCTCCTGTGCTGCCTCTTCGGCGGCCTGATCCCCACTTTTCGAGCAGGCCGCAACAAGCAGCAGCAAAGCCGCTGCAAACCATTTACCAAGTATTCTTTTTTCGTTTTTCATAGTCGTATTTTATCTTCAAACCTCAAAGGTACAAAATAATTAGAAATTATTATAATTCATGATTCAAAATTCAGAATTCAAAATTATTTTATTCCCCTTTTCTCGTCGCGTCATCCCGAGGAAGACCGCAAGGTCTGACGTGGGGATCTTTTTATGGGCGACCAATCGTGAGAATGATTCTCCGATAAAAAGATTGCCACGCACCTAACGGTGCTCGCAATGACGAATTAGGAATTAAAAATCGTGAATTGTACATTGTAAATTGCCCCCTCTCCCTCTCAAAAAAATCGGCCGAACTCCGAAGAGCCCGGCCGAAGCGGCATATTTATACAATTGCCAAAGGAATTCTCCCTGGCAGGCGCGCTACTGCACAATATAGACCGAGCGGAGGTAGTCGCGGAAGGATTCGGAACCATCCTTTTCGTAGTAGATTCGCTCTCGATCCCAGGCAAAGGTGGTTTCGTTCAGGGCAATCAGTGTGTAATCCATACGCTCTGCTTTGCCATCGTAAAGAATGGATAAGGTGCGTGTCGCAGGATCAAATTCCCAACGGCCGTTCATGGGGTCAATACTCTCGTCGGGAACACAAGTTCTTCCCGGAGTCCAAACCATCGTGCCGTCAGCCTCAAAGCGGTAGTAGTCGACTGTCAAGCCCACCCATAGCCACTCACCGAAGACATACATCGGATCAATAATTTCGTTCCAGGTGCTATCATAACCCAAATAGGCCCACAGAAGAAAATCTTTTCCGCAAAGCAACTCCTGGACACGCGTCGCATCGTAATCTCCCGAACGCTCCAACAATTCGGCCATCTGCTCCTTGGCTCTCTGTGCAAACAACTCCTCCACGGTGGGTTTGTTCTCCTCTTCTTCGTCATCATCCACAGGGTTATTCTCCTTGGTATTTTCATCATTAGAAGAAGTTTGGGCCTCTTTCTTGATTGTAACTTGCCAATTGGCACCGTTTTGATGCTCTACCGAAACACCATCCATCGTCAGAGCCCGGATAATTGTTGGGTTCTTTGAGCTTCCGTCCTTCACATCGGAGGTTACGACAAATTCGGTTTTTGTGCCATCACCCCAATCGATGGCAAAGGGGACATTAACAGTTCCACCGGTATTAAACTCTCCGGCGGCTAAAAAATAACCTCCGTCCAAACGCTTATGCCAAATCAATCCATAAAATCTGGCAGGATTCGCTCGTGTAATCTCCTCGCAAGACTTCATCGGGATGGTTTGACCCTTATATATCATTACAATTGCCTGATCCAGAATATTTCCCTCTGTTTCAGGGTCAAGCAGATCGGCACCCGTCTTTACATCTTGTACCTCGATCTCCACCGAATAATTCACAAAATCCCAAATAACCCATTCCTCTTCTTTGGGAGGTTCTTGCTTCTCTTCGCATGCTGCGAAACAGAGCAAGGCGACTGCAAAATAAAATAACTTTTTCATCGTGTAGGAATTTTTAGTTAGTAATATTAGGTACACCTTCAAGGTGTTGGTGTTCGGGAGGGTAGTGTTCGAGGCCCTTTTTCGACCTTTCTCTACTGCAAATTTACGCAATAAAAAAACCATCTCCAAATTTTCAGCCGAAAAAAATCTTACAAGAGCGCGAAAATGGGGTCTGATTTTCAATGGGTTACAAAGGTGTCTTCAAAAAAAATCTTACAGAGCAAAAATTTACGCATTGACACTTGGAAAAATAGGGAAAGTGGCGCGATGGCTCAAGGTCTGAAGAGAAGAGGGAAAATACAAATCGCGTGCTGCGACATTTTTCACCGCGGGCACTCTCTTGAATTGATCTAAAATCGCCGAAAATGAAACTTTTGTCGCTTTTGTTTGGGAAATCGGTTTTTTATCCGTACCTTTGAAAAATTGAGAAGTTAAACCACTTTTTTAGACAAACCGAAAGCAAAAAAGGAAATGCTGCGATATTTGTTAATACCCGCCTCCTGGATTTACAGATGGGTGGTTCACTTGAGGAACTACCTGTTTGATGCCGGTTTGTTGCGTAGCGAGAAGTTTTCGATTCCCATTATCTGCGTAGGCAACATTACGGTGGGCGGCACGGGCAAGACCCCGATGTCGGAGATGATTATCGACTATATGTCGCGTCGCCATAAGGTGGCGCTCCTTTCGCGCGGTTATGGCCGCAAGACGAAGGGCTATCGCGAGGTGTTGAGCGATTCACACTATCGCGAGGTGGGCGACGAGCCCTTGCAGATCAAACTCAAGTTCCCCAACACGGTGGTTGCCGTATGCGAAAAGCGCGTGGAGGGGATTCGTCGTCTGCAGCAGGAGCATCCCGAGGTGGATCTGATCGTCTTGGACGATGGATTCCAGCACCGCTATGTGAATGCCAAGGTCAATGTGGTGATGGTTGATGCTACACGTCCGCCCCACGAGGACTCCTTCCTGCCCTACGGCTCCCTGCGCGATGAGTTGGAGCAGTTGCATCGAGCCCACTACTTCGTGGTGACGAAGTGTCCCGAAAACATGACCCCTTTGGAACGGCGTTTGCTCTATAAGTCGTTGGTGAAGGTGGCCTATCAGAAGGTCTATTTCACCCGCATGGAGTCCTTCCGACCGCAGCCCCTCTTCCCCGAGGCGGCCACGGAGCGGAATTTGGAGCGCGGTGCCAAGGTGATCGCCCTCTCGGGTATTGGCAATCCCGCCCCGTTCCATACCTCGTTGGAGAAGAACTACGAGGTGGTTGAGCGCCTCACCTTCGAGGATCATCATGTCTACAAGGTGCGCGATGTGAAGCAGATGCTTGCTCTTTTGGAGGAGTATCCCGAGGCGATGATCATCACCACGGAGAAGGATGCCGTGAAGCTCACGAATCGCAAGAAGATTCCGGCCGAGTTGCAGCAGCGACTCTACTACTTGCCGATCAATATTTCGTTCATCGAGGATTCGGATACCGATCTCCTCAATAAATTAGAAGAAGATGTTAGAGGAAATTAAAAAATGTGCGGCCTTTATTCAGAGCCGTATCGAAGGGTTTGTTCCCGAAGTGGGTATTATTTTGGGTACCGGACTGGGTGCTTTTGCCGAGCAGATCGAGGCAAAATATATTCTTGACTATCATGATATTCCGGGTTTTCCCGTCTCGACAGTGGAGGGCCACAAGGGGCGTCTGATCTTTGGCTTGGTAGAGGGCCGCAAGGTGGTGGCCATGCAGGGCCGTTTCCACTACTACGAGGGCTACGCCATGTCGCAGGTAACCTTCCCGGTGCGCGTGATGAAACTCTTGGGCATCGACTACCTCTTCGTGTCGAATGCTTCGGGAGGCATCAACACCAGCTTCTCGGTGGGCGATCTGATGATCATCACCGACCACATCAACCTGATGCCCAATCCGCTGATCGGCAAGAATATGGCCGAATTGGGCCCCCGCTTCCCCGATATGCACAACTGCTACGACAAGGCTCTGCGCGACAAGGCGACGGCCATTGCCGCTGAGAAGGGAATCAAACTTCAGTATGGTGTCTATGTTGGCGGCACGGGCCCGACCTTCGAGACCCAGGCCGAGTACCGCTACTTCAAGGCGATCGGTGGTGATGCCGCCGGTATGTCGACCGTCCCCGAGGTGATCGTGGCACGCCACATGTCGATCCCCGTCTTCGGCGTTTCGGTGATCACCAACTGCGGCCTGAGCGACGAGATCGGCGACCACGAGGATGTGCAGCGTCAGGGTGCCAAGGCCGGAAAAAACATGGGCATCCTCTTCACGGAGATGATTAAGAGTTTGTAAAAAAAGAGAACAACACTATGGTAAATAAGGTAATTTTGGTGGGCAACGTGGGCATGGATCCCGAGGTGCGCACCTTAGAGGGGGGAGCCAAGGTGGCGCGCGTGCGCCTGGCCACCACCGAACGACTCTTCGACCGTCAGAGCAATACCACCAAGGAGCATACCGAGTGGCACACCATCACGCTATGGCGCGGCCTAGCCGATGTGGTGGATCGCTTCGTGAAGAAGGGTTCGCAGATCTATGTGGAGGGCCGCCTCCGTACCCGTGAGTGGGAGAAGGATGGCGTGAAACGCAACACCACCGAGATTCTGGCCGACTCGATGAACCTCTTGGGTCGTCGTCCCGAGGGGGATGGTCAGCAGCCCTATGGTCAGCCTAATAATTATGGACAGCCCGCGGCGCAACCCACCTATCAGCAGCCTGCACCCTATGGTGCACAGCCCCAGCAGCCGGCCTATCAGCAGCCTGCACAGCAGCCGATAGTACCTCCTGCGGATGATCCGGATGACCTTCCTTTTTAATTTTATACGGTAAATTTTGCGCCTCCTCATTTGCCCCGAATGGGCAGTAGGCCAACTACAGCCCATCCGTGTCAAATTTCGGTCGGTACAAAATTTCCTCGCCTAAAATTAAAAAGCGCAGCGTAGCCGAGCCTCCTTTGACTCGAAATCTCATGCGGTAAGGGTTGTCTCTGCTGACACAAATAACAACCTTGAAAGAAGATAGAGTTCACCAATCAGAGAGCGTCTTCTTCAATGTTTAAATTATTGAAACCTAAAACAAAGAGCCTATGAAACATCGCGTATAATCAGATACGCACATTTAGACATATTGGAAAAGCGTTTTAATAGCTTCTACTCTGACTAAAGTTTGGCGACTATAAAAGAGAAATA
>CAJGDL010000059.1 GCA_904502075.1 uncultured Alistipes sp. | reverse complement strand
TGAGGGCCGTGAGCAAGACTCCCAAGGTCGCAAGGACCACTCCCGGTGCAATAACCGGACGAATCTGTGAGTACTTGGTCTCCATACCTCCCGTGAAAAGAATCACACAGAGGGCCACCATTCCGATAAATTGGGTCATCTCAAACGAGTTGAACGAAATGACACCCAAGCCGCTGAAGAGCATACCCACGCCCAGGAAAAGGAGCAACGAGGGCGCACCGAAACGATAGGCCACCTTACCGGCCATCACGGCAATAAAGAGTAGGATTGCTCCCACCAACACAAAATTTTCACTACTGATCTCTATCATCTTTCCTTACTTTGTTATTTAAGGGCGGTCGGCACCTCCCGACCGCTGTTTCTTGACTATCTTCTCCTACCGACGAAAGAGTCGCAGATCGGCCAGCGGACGATACTCCAACTCTACATACTCAAAGGGACGGCAGGCGCAAATCGAACCGTCTTTCGAGGTGTAGAGGACTGCCACTACCGCCGGAACACCTCCGGCCTGCTCCCTCAACTTCTCGACCTCGCCACGCGCACACCAACCCATCACCTCGCGCATCTGCTCCTTGGGGAAGTAGAGCTCCTCATAGCGCAGATAGCTCTTCGTGCGGAGCTCATAGGGTGCCCCCTCGTCGCCAAAACAGCGACGGAGCACCACGCCCGCCCCCGCGATGATGGCTCCCCAACCCATGACCGTGAAGCCGAAGCTCAGGTTCTCGGCCATCGCCTCTCCCTGCCAAAGAGCCAAAGCGAGCAGGAAAAAGCCCGCTGCCAAGAACAGCAAAGGGGCCGTGAGGGGTTTACGTCGAATAACAATCTCTTTGTTGGAGAGGGCGCAAAGGGCCATCCCCATCTCTTTTTTATCCATAATCTTTCGTATTTAAGGTGGTTTTGTTTTTGTTTTTCTTCTCTTGAGCCGCGAAAGGCCAAGAGGGGTCTTTGAAAGGTCAAAGGCATAAACCCGGAACCGACAAAGGAGCCCTCCCCCATCGGATCCATAGCACCAAAACCACTAAATACGAAGCCGTCGCAAGACTCGGAGTCGCTCCAAGGGTCTTGGTTCGGCAAAGAACGCCAAATGATACGAACCGGCCACCGCCGGCGACCAACCGCCTCGAGCCCGCACTCCCCCTTCGATCTTCGCCCACTTGCATGGACGCACGGAAAGGGTGCGCGAGGAGCCTCCCCACTCCACCCCGACCGAGGTACGAAGGAGGGGCAACTCACAAGGCATGCTGCCGATGTGTTCACACACCGCCACGAAGGCCTCCTCCATTTCGGAGGCATAGGCCGAAGCGCGAAGGGTCGGCACCACAGACGACGACTCCTCCGTCGAGCCTCCCCAAAGAGCCCCGAACAAGAGTACCGGCAGTATGAGTCGCCAAAGTTTCATCTATTGGTCAAGTTCAAATTCAAACATTCAAGTCTTCACCACCCCATATCTTAAGATGCTACTGCGGCACGAAGATGTAGGTGATGGTTCCCTTTTGGCGGTCGGGGGCGTTGTTGTCGATATTGACCGTCGAGGAGCGGGCCGCACGCAGGGCCACTTCGCGCATATAGTCGTCCCCTCCCGAGAGGACACGCGCCGACGAGACCCGCCCATTGCAACGCACCTCGATCTCGACAACCACCTCGCCACCCCCCTCGCATTGGTAGGCCGGAGTCACCAGGTGACGAGCCGTGCGCACAGGATTCTTCACATCGAGACGGACCGTAACATAGCCGGCCACCTTCGTATCTTGGCGTTTTTCGTCGTTTCCGCTTCCGGCCTCCCCGGGATGGCGAATCGCTTCGGCCTCGGCCAACCCCTGCTCATAGGCGGCACGGTTGGCCCTCATCCGCTCGGCGGCGGCAGCAGCCTCGGCATTGAGTTCCGATGCATGGTTTCCTCGATCTGTGCGTAGATTTTCGTCCAACACATTCTCGTTCGAGGTGATATTCTGCACCTTGTCCCAATCGAATTGCTCTTGCTGCTGTTGCTCTCGCACCTTCTGCTCCAAACGATCGCGCTCGGCCTCAAGGTCTGCCAATGTATGGAGATCGATATAGACCGTGGTCTCCACGGCGCGCCCCCCGACAACGATCTTCGACCCCACAAAGGCGATGGCGATGACCAGGTAGACGATGAGTGTCACACACAATCCGATGCGGTGGTCATAGGCCCATTCACCCACATCTTCGCGTTTGTTGTCGAACGGAAGACGAAGGCGCGGCCGCCTCTGAGGGGTATTGGGATGCATTTCTGCCATGAAAGTGCTACTATTTTGCGCAAAAATACGATTTTTCCCCGAAAATCACTATCTTTGCATATTAAATTTATAAAAAAACATGAATATGCCTTTGAAACAACAAACCATCAAAGCGCCGATGACCTTCTCCGGCAAGGGTCTGCACACGGGACTTCAGGTTACGATGACCGTAAAGCCCGCAGCCCCCAATACCGGCATCGTATTCCGCCGAGTGGATCTGGAGGGATCCCCCGTAATCCCCGCCTTGTGCGACTATGTTACCGACACATCGCGCGGTACGACCATCGAAAAGGAGGGTGTACGCGTTTCAACCATCGAACACATCATGTCCGCCCTCTGGACCCTGGGCGTGGATAACGCCGAAATCGAGATCAATGCCCCCGAGACCCCGATCATGGATGGCTCGGCACGCGAATATGCCGCCACCATCCTTGAGACCGGACTCGAAGAGCAGCCCGCCGAGCGCCAATACTTCCGCGTGACCGAAAAGATGGTCTACACAATCCCCGAAAAGGGTGTGGCCATCATCCTCTACCCCGACGACGAGTTCTCGGTATCGGTCCATGTGGACTACAACTCGAAGGTGATCGGCAACCAATATGCCACCTTCATCCCGGGCGATGACTACTCGGCCAAAATCTCCCCCTGCCGCACCTTTGTCTTCCTGCACGAGCTGGAGCCCCTGATGAAGATGAACCTGATCAAGGGTGGCGACCTGGACAACGCCATCGTGGTGGTGGAGAATCCCGTCTCGGACGAGCAGCTGGCCCACCTGAAGCAGATCTTCAACAAGGAGGATATTCGCATCACGGGCGGTTATTTGAACAACCTGGAGTTGCGCTTCAACAACGAGCTCGCCCGCCACAAACTGCTCGACTTGCTGGGTGATTTCGCCCTGCTGGGTCGTCGCATCAAGGGTCGCGTATGGGCTACCCGACCGGGCCACTTCGCCAACACGGAGTTCATGAAGCAAGTGAAGAGCTCGATCCGCAAGGCCGGAGAGAAGCCCCGCTTCAAGTACGACTGCCGCCAGCCGGCCATCTACGACATCAACGCCATCCGTCGCCTGCTACCCCACCGTCCCCCCTTCCTTTTGATCGACCGCATCTTCCACCTGGACGAGAACTCGGTGGCCGGTATCAAGAACGTCACCATGAACGAGCCCTTCTTCGTGGGTCACTTCCCCGAGGAGCCCGTCATGCCGGGTGTACTGATCGTAGAGGCGATGGCCCAGTGCTCGGGCATCATGGTGTTGGCCACCGTACCCGACCCCGAGAACTACTCGACCTACTTTATGAAGATCGACGGCGTGAAGTTCAAGCGCAAGGTCGTTCCGGGCGATACGCTGCAATTTGAGATTAACCTGCTGGAGCCCATCCGTCGCGGTGTGGCCCTCTGCGAGGGTAAGGCCTTCGTGGGTGGTACGCTTGCCTGTGAGGCGGTAATGATGGCCCAGATTGTAAAAAATAAGAAGTAAAAAGAGATGATTAGTCCATTAGCTTTTGTACACCCCGACGCAAAGTTGGGAGAAAATGTAACCGTAGAGCCGTTTGCCTACATCGCCGGCGATGTGGAGATCGGCGACGGATGCTGGATCGGCCCGGGTGCCGTGATCCACGATGGTGCCCGCATCGGCAAGTGCTGCAAGATCCACACCGCAGCCTCGATCTCGTGCCTGCCGCAAGACCTGAAGTTTGCCGGCGAGAAGACCACGGCCGTCATCGGCGACTACAATGACATCCGCGAGTATGTACCCATCAGCCGCGGTACGGCCTCGACGGGTACGACCATCGTCGGCAGCCACAACCTGCTGATGGCCTATGTCCATGTGGGCCACGACTGCGTGATCGGTAGCCACTGCGTGGTAGCCAACCGCGTATCGTTTGCCGGCGAGGTGCATGTGGACGACTGGGCCGTGATCGGTGGCCACGCCGCCATCCACCAGTGGACCCACATCGGAGCCCATGTGATGATCCAGGGCGGTGCCCTGCTGGGTAAGGATGTACCCCCCTACGTCATCGTGCGCAACGACACGCTGCGCTACGCGGGCGTGAACCGCGTAGGCCTGAGCCGTCGCGGCTTCTCGAACGAGCGCATCGCCGAGATCCACGAGGCCTGCCGCATCCTCTTCCAGAGCGGCTTGAACTACATCAACGGCTGCGACGAAGTGGAGAAGCAGATCCCCCAAAGCGAGGAGCGCGACTACCTGCTCAACTTCATCCGTTCGTCGAAACGCGGCGTGATCAAGCCCTACGCTTCGGATCGAGATTAACCACAGAAATCTACGACAAAAAGCGACCTGCGGGTCGCTTTTTTTGTTGCACAGAGAGGGCTTTTCTTGCAGGTTTCAACTATTTTTCGTATCTTTCGGAAAATTAACACTTTCATTACCACCAAAGTATACACCCGCATGATCCCGAGCGAAACCTTTTATCATTTCTCCCACGGATTGGCCACGATGTTTTTTATCTACTCATCGGTGCTGATCATCGGGAAGTCCGACAAGACCCGCCTGCAAAAATTTCTGCTCGGGGTGTTGCTCTATTGGTTGCTGCTCGAGCTGAAGGATCTCTTCTTCTACGACCTCTTCTACGACCGCGAAGGGTTTGCCTCGCAGATGATCATCCTGATCGACAACTCGGCCGTGGCCGCAGGATGCCTCTATGTGTTGGAGCTCACCACCCCGCGATGGTGCACCTGGTGGCGCAGCATACTCTTCTGCTCACCCTACCTCTTGAGCATCGTGCTCTTCGTCCTGTTCCGATCCCCGTGGGTTATCCATATCCACATGATCTACCTGATCATCTCGACATTGATCCTCTTCGCCTATGTCCGCTACGCCGTGCGTCGCCACAACCGTTATGTAAAGGACAACTACTCGGATATTGAAGACATCAACATCGGTTGGCTCACCATCACCTCGAGCCTATTGTCCATCTGCCTGGCCGCCTGGATAGCCACCTGCCTCCTCGCGTCGTGGGTAGCCGACAGCCTCTTCCAGCTGGGACTGATCCTGCTTTGGGGCACGATCCTCTACTTCACCTTGCGTCATAAAGAGATACCGATCCAAGAGTCCGAGTTCGACCCCTCGGGGGAAGAGGAGAGCCTTTCGCACCTGCTGATTCAGCGGAACCTCGAACGCGAGATCAACGAGAACAAAATTTTCCTCAACCCGCAGCTCACCCTAACTGATTTGGCCACGGCCGTTGGCACCAACCGCTCCTACCTTTCGGCCTACCTGAACCACGAGTTGAAGACCACCTTCTACGACTACATCAACTCGTTCCGTCTAAAGATGGCCATGGAGCGACTCGCCAACCCCGACTGCACGGAGATGTTGGTCGAGATCTCGGAACAGTGCGGCTTCAACTCGCTGAGCACCTTCCGCCGCGTCTTCCATCGAGTACACGGTTGCTCGGTCGGAGAATGGCGACGCAAGGCCCTAAAAGAGGGATTTTTTACGCATTGACACCTCTTTTTACGCATTGACAAGTCGCAAATCGACGCTTTGCCTATCTTTGCATAAACAAACACACACCAACCCCAAACAACAATGATGAAGAAGTTTTATATCCTTTTGATCGGGGCACTCTTCTGCCTCCTGCCGCTCTCGGCCCAAATTTTCGAAATTAGCAAGTGGGGCTCAGACGATGCCCTCGCATTCCCGGCCAAAAAGAACAGCAAGGGCGAGTGGGTGAAGGACCCCAGCAATTCAGTTCGCTTCGACGCAGGCTTTGAGTTCCAATCGGTGGACCACGATGGGGAATACTACTATTTCGCCCACGAGGGCAAGTTCTACGCCATCTACGAAAAGAACCTGAAGTTCAGTTCGAAGAACCCCGACGATGTAGAAAACCCCTTGAGCGAAGAGCAGCAGAAGCGATTCACCTTGGGAGGCTGGTTTTACAGTTCGATGGCAGCCGTCATCACAATGCTTATCGTGATGGGGTTCGGAGCCATCGTTTCGTTCCTTTATTTCAAAGGAATTCTCAAAGACAAATCCTTCGTCTTGAAGGTGATTCCCGGAGCAATCTTGATCAATTCGCTCATCCTTATTTATGGGCAGTTAAACTTCGGAAGCGAGATCTTCTGGTGGTGCGACTACGACCGCTACGGCTTCTTCGGTTCGTTGCTGCGCGTGATCCCCTTCATGGCCATCCTCTTCATCCAGATTATCAGCATCAAAATCTACGAGATCTTCCTGTTCGACGGGCAAACCGAAAGTGAAGACGGCACGGAGCTGAAAATCAGCATCAAACCTGCCGCCTTGAGTCTGATACTCTGCCTGCCCGCCACCATCGGCACGGCGATCATCCTCTCCTTCCTGGATATTCGCGGCTTCATGATGGATACGATCACCCTGGTGGTCTTCTTCGGCTCGCTTGGCTGGGGCATGCTCAAAACCTATCGCAAGAACGTAAAACTCTTCGGGGCTCTCAACGGTCTGATGATGACCATCTTCTCGTCGGTCTACATCATCGGTTGCCTGATTGCGGCTATCGCCCTCATCACGCTGATCTTCAAGATCATCTTCCAAATCCTTGTGGTGCTTGGTACCCTCCTGATCTTGGCCATGGTCATCCCCAAACGTACCTTCCGCGGTTCGGACGGTCGCATCTACGAGGAGTATTAACCGCGAAATAACACAACAAACTGACTATCTATAAACTTAACTAAAAAAGAAATCATTATGAGTAGCAAATTGGGTCTGATCGGAACCTGGTGGCGCATCTGCTCGTCGGGCTTCGGACTGGGTGCCGATGCCGCGCGCGCCTTGGGTATTGTCGTCTTCTTTGTATCGATCATCTTTGTCATCGGTATCGCCATCCTGTGGTGGATCATCTCCTTCTTCGTAAAGCGCAACAAGGAGAAGAAGGCCGCCGAGAATGGCAACCCCACCCCGAACAAGACAGAGTAAAAGGCTTCGGCCAAGGAAACGCGTAGGATTTTGACCCATTGCGGGTCAAAATCCTCTTTTTTTTACCCGAAATGTTTGGCAATTAGCCGATTTATCCCTATATTTGCACCGTAAACGAGAACGAAAGGACAAGGGGACAATTCAGTCCCCTTGTTTCGTAGATATATCGACACCGAAAAACGCTATGATTGACACCAAGAAGATAGAAGAGATTGCGGCCCGCCATTTGGAGGGGTCGGACCTGTTTGTGGTGAGCTGCACGGCCAGCCCCGCAAACGAAGTAGAGCTTTTGATCGACAGCGACACGTCGGTCGCCATTGATTCGTGCGTAGCCCTGAGCCGCGCCATCGAAGCCGAGTTTGACCGCGATGTGGAGGATTTCGAACTGATGGTGGCCTCGGCCGGCATCGGATCGGAGTTGAAGTGCTTGCGCCAATATCGCAAGTTGGTAGGCAAATCGGTGGAGGTGCTGCTCAAGAGTGGCGTCAAGGTGTTGGCCAAACTCGAAGAGGTATGCGAGGAGTCGCTCACGCTGAGCTACGAGGAGAAGCAGGCTGTAGAGGGCAAAAAGCGCAAGGAGTTGGTCAAGGTAACACGCACCTACCCCTTCGAGGAGATCAAGTACACGAAGGAGTACCTGGACTTTAAGTAGAAAACAACAAAAACAAAATAGATTAAGATGGACAATTTGAATTTGATCAGCAACTTTGCCGAGTTCAAAGAGCTGAAAAACATCGACAAATCGACGATGATCGGTGTACTGGAGGATGTCTTCCGCCACGCACTCGAGAAGCAGTATGGTACCGATCAGAACTTCGATGTGATCATCAACCCCGAGAAGGGCGACCTGGAGATCTGGCGCAACCGCACCGTAGTGGAGGATGGCGCCGTGGTGGACAAGAATGCCGAGATCGCCGTTTCGGACGTAAAGAAGATCGACCCCACCTACGAGGTGGGCGATGAGTATTCGGACGAGATCAAGATGCACTCGTTCGGCCGCCGTGCCGTACTCTCGCTGCGACAGAACCTCGCATCGCGTATCCTCGACCTGGAGAAGGCCAACCTCTACGAGAAGTATTCGCAGAAGGTGGGCGAGATTATCACCGGCGAGGTCTACCAAGTATGGAAGCGCGAGGTGCTGATCCTGGACGACGACGAGAATGAGTTGATCCTGCCCAAGGCCGAGCAGATCCCCAACGACTTCTATCGCAAGGGCGATTCGATCAAGGCAATCGTCAAGTCGGTCGAGATGAACAACAACCAGCCCCGCATCATCCTCTCGCGCACGGCCAACCAGTTCCTGGAGCGTCTCTTCGAGCAGGAGGTTCCCGAGATCTATGATGGTCTGATCACCATCAAGAAGATCGCCCGTATCCCGGGTGAGCGTGCCAAGGTGGCTGTGGAGTCGTATGACGACCGCATCGACCCCGTAGGTGCTTGTGTGGGTATGAAGGGTTCGCGTATCTATACCGTGGTAAAGGAGCTCCGCAACGAGAATATCGATGTGGTGAACTATACGACCAACACGCAGCTCCTGATTCAGCGTTCGCTCAATCCGGCCAAGATCTCGAGCATCACCATCGACGAGGAGAGCAAGACGGCAACCGTATACCTGAAGCCCGACCAGGTGTCGTTGGCTATCGGTAAGGGCGGTTTGAATATCCGTCTCTCGAAGATGCTCACCGGTTACGATATCGATGTATATCGTGAGATCGAGGAGGAGGATGTGGCCCTTACGGAGTTCTCGGACGAGATCGAGAAGTGGATCATCGACGCCCTGCGTGCTGCCGGTTGCAACACGGCCAAGAGTGTGCTTGACCTCTCGGTAGAGGAGGTGGCTGCTCGTGCCGACCTGGAGTTGGAGCAGGCAGAGAAGGTCTATGAGATCCTGAAGGCCGAGTTCGAATAGTGTTAACCCCCGAAAAAAGAGAAAACGAGAATATGAGTAACGAAAGACGATTAAGGCTCATTCAGGTTGCCAAGGAGTTTAAGGTGGGTATTAACACCCTGACCGACTTCTTGCAGAAGAAGGGCATCAAGAGCGACGGTTCGCCCAATTCGCTGATCGAACCCGATGTATATGCCGTTCTGGAGAAGGAGTTTGGCTCCAACCGCAACGCTGGAAGTGCCCGCAAGACCATTCGCGAGAAGATCTCGCAGAAGCAGGCCACCGTGTCGATCGAGGAGGCCAAGCCCGAGAAGGTAGAGGAGAAGGAGCTCCCCGTAAAGAGCCATACGATTGATAACCGCAATCAGATTCAGCAGCCCAAGATTTTGGGCAAGATCGACCTCTCGCCCAAGCCCAAGGCCCAGGTGGTAGCAGAGACTCAGCCTGCTCCTGCTCCGAAGGCTGAAGAGCCCAAGCCCGCCCCCGTGGAGGAGCCCAAGGCAGCGCCTGTGGAGGAGCCTAAGGCGGAGGTGAAACCCGAGCCCAAGGTCGAGGAGAAGCCCGTGGAGGTGAAGTCGGAGCCGGCGGAGGCCCCCAAGAGTGAAGAGCCCTTCCGCGCAGAGACTACGCTGTTGACCGGCCCGAAGGTGCTCGGCACGATGGATGTGTCGGGTATGGTGCCGGGTGGCAAGCACAAGCGCAAGCGCCTGCAGAAGGAGAAGGTGGATCTGAACAAGGCCCAGCAGCAACAGAAGGGTCAGGGCGGTCAGCCCAAGGGCCAGGGGGGCCAGAACCACCCCAACAAGGGGGGGCAGAACAATATCCCCTCGAACCAGCCCAAGCCCGGCGAGGGC
>CAJGDL010000058.1 GCA_904502075.1 uncultured Alistipes sp. | reverse complement strand
CTCTTGGGCCATCTTGTGGCGGAGGATCATGTTGCGCTGCAGGGGCGGGCGGCGAAGGTCCAAATAGCGATACTTCATGCGCAGGTCATCACCACCGTCCGACACCTCTTCGATGGTGAAGGGAGGGGTTTGGGCCTCGTTGAGGATCTTGAGTTCGGTGGCGGCCACCTCGATATCGCCCGTGGGCATCTTGGGGTTCTTCGACGAACGCTCGATAACCGTACCGGTTACCTGGAGCACAAATTCGCGGCCCAACTTCTGGGCAGCCTCGCGGGCCTCGGCGGGCGATGACTCCTCGACAACAATTTGGGTGATGCCGTAGCGGTCGCGCAGGTCGATGAAGGTCATGGCGCCCAGGTTGCGCACCTTCTGTACCCAGCCGGCCAGGGTGACCGTCTCGTTGATGTTTGCGGCACGCAGACAGCCGCAAGTGTGAGTTCTGTACATGGTGTTATCTTGTTTTTGTTATAAATTCGACTTTCCAATCGGCAAAAATAACGATTTTTCTTGGTTCGTATTCCTTTTTACGGATAAAAATATTATCTTTGTCATGATCGGTTGAAAATAAAAGATGTATTTGCTATGAAAAGGACTATTTTCGTAGGTTTATTATCGTTCCTTCTGCTGGGTTGGTGTGCGCCCGCCGAGGCACAATCCCTGCCCGATAAGAAGGACAAAAAGGAGTTGAAAGATTCTTTGCGTGCGGCAAAACGCGAGGCTAAGATGCGCAAAGAGATGACACCCGAAGAGCGACAACTATGCGATTCGTTGGGCGAAAGGTGTGTGTTGCCGAAGTTTCAAGGTCGGGGATTGGCTCACTTTCGCAACTGGATCTCCTCTAATCTTATCTATCCAACCTTCTTGAGCGGGGGACTCACCGAGGGAAAGGTTATCCTCTCTTTTATCGTCGAAAAGGATGGTTCCGTTACCATTTGTGAGGTGCAGGAGGCTACCGATCCGACATTCTTGAATCAGGTGCTCTCCTTGATGCGTCGGGTGCAGCCATGGGAGCCCGGATATAATGAGCAGGGGGATCCCGTGCGTGTAAAATATGTGCTGCCTATCCTATTTCGGTTACAGTCCAATGTGTATTATCAGCAAGCGCCTTCAGATCCTTATGTGAGAAATAATAGGCCCAATACCAAGGGGCAAACCCCGAGTACGCTGCATCAACCTCACGCATCCTACGGCTATTGATTCGGCCTTTTCGGAAAAAGAGACAAACCAAAATGTATTGAATATGAAACGACTGATTTTGATTTTTTCGGCCTTATGGCTCCTTGCGGCCGTGGTGCCCGCAGAGGCCAAGAACGATTCGCTGAAGATGGCCAAAAAGGCCGAGAAGCAGCGCGAGCGCGAGGAGCGTGAACGCCTCCACGAGATTGAACGCATGGCCCAGCCCCACTTCAAGGGGGGCGATATTGATAAATTCGAGGCCTGGGTGGTGGCCAACCTGAAATTCGACTTCGGGACACTGCCCCGCGATACACCCCATGTGCGTGTGGAGGTGCCCTTCTATGTCGAGGCTGACGGCTCCACTTCGCTCTCCGACGAGGAGTGCCCGAGCGAACGGCTCTATCCGCACCTGGTCTTCGAGATCAAGCGGGTGATTCAGTTCTCTCCCGAGTGGGAGCCCGGACACGATCCCCTGGGCAACCCCATCCGTACCCGTCAGGTGCTGGCCATTACGCTCCAAAACCACAACTACATGGGGGCTCCCCAACCGGCCCCCCGTCCGATTCGTCGTGGTCGCAGATAACCCCCAAACGATGGAAGAACAGCAACAAAAAGACGAAAAATTCATGCGCCAGGCATTGGCAGAGGCGCACCTCGCCTTGAAGAAAGAGGAGGTGCCGATCGGTGCCGTGGTGGTGGCAGGAGATCGGGTGATCGGCCGTGGTCATAACCTGGTCGAGACCCTCTCGGATGCCACGGCCCATGCCGAAATGCAGGCCCTGACGGCGGCCGCCTCGACCCTCGGGGGCAAATACCTCAAGGAGTGTACCCTCTATGTGACGGTCGAGCCCTGTGTGATGTGTGCCGGGGCGATCGCCTGGAGCCAAGTGGGGCGCGTGGTTTGGGGGGCGGACGATCCCAAGCGAGGCCATCGCTGCTATTCGAAGCAGATCTTTCACCCCAAGACCGAGGTGCGTAGCGGGGTGCTTCAAGCCGAGTGTGAGGCGTTGATGAAGCAATTTTTTGCCGACCTTCGCCGCTAAAAATTTGTCTGTCGCAAAAATATTACTACATTTGCAACTCATTTTGTGCCATGTTGGCTGAAATTTGCAAAAAAGAGCGCAAAAAGTCCTACGCAAGGCAATAAAAGAGAAAGAAATATAGTTTAAGCAAATAAAAACCTAATAAAATTAAAAGAATGAAAAAACTGTTTGTATCGTTTCTGGCTGTGATGGCAGCCTTTACGCTCTCCGCCCAGAGTGTTTCCGAGTTGTGCTCGAAGGGCATTGAGGCTCACAACGCCAAGGACTATGCTGCGGCAGCCGCTGCTTTTGAGCAGGCTATCGAGCTTAGCGAGGGGGGAGATGAGGCCAATATCGCCAAGCAGAACCTTCCGAATTGCTACTTCCGTCTTTCGCAGGCCGAGGCCAAGGTGAAGAACTACGAGAAGGCTTTGGAGTACGGTAATCAGGCCTATGAGTTGGCTTTGCTCTACGATGTTCCCAAGGTGGAGGCCAATGCCAAGCGTATGTTGGGTATGATCTACCAGGCTCAGGGTGGCGAGGCTTTCAACGCCAAGGATTACGCCACGGCTGCCGAGATCTTCGCCAAGGGTTATGAGGCCGATCCCCGCAACGCCCAGATGGCCAACTGGCTGGGTACCTGCTACTGCGAGTTGGGTCAGTATGCCGAGGGCTTGGCTATTCTGAACAAGGTGGCCGGCAACCCCAACCCCAAGTATGCCGAGCAGGCTGCCGAGGCTCAGAACCTCGTGAAGCTCTATACGAACAACATGGTGGCCGGTTTCCAGCAGAATGGCGACTTCGACGGCATGATCGCCGCTGCCGAGCAGATGCTCGCTTCGGAGCCCGAGAACGCTGTGGCCCTGAAGATCCGTGTGCAGGCCTACGAGGGCAAGAAGGATCTCAATAAGGTGATCGAGCTTGCCGAGGCTGCCGCCCTGGCTCAGACCAATGCCGAGGATGCCAGCTTCCTCTACTACCTGCTGGGTTCGGCCTACAACGCCAAGGAGATGAAGCCCCAGGCTATCGCTGCCCTGCAGAAGGTAACCGCCGGCCCCTCGATGGAGGCTGCCCAGGCTGCTTTGGCCGAGCTTACGAAGTAATTCAAAAGGGTTTATCCCTGGAAATAATTTCCCCGGAAGGTGGTTTATGAGCCGCTCTTCCGGGGAAAATCTTTTTTAGCGTAGGATCAACTCTTCGAGTCGAACCTTGGGAACATGGTGGGTACCCTGCTCATCGCGCCAATAGGCGTGAGGCTCCGAGGCCGAGATCTCCTCCAGGACGATCTTCTCGATGCCACGACCGAGGGCGAGGATCAATAACGGCTCGTAGGGGAGTGCAAGAGCCTGTTTCACGGCCGCTTTGTCGAAGGCCCCGATGCAGATGCCGTTGAGGCCGATCTCCACGGCTTGGAGGAGCATCGTTTGGGCCGATATCCCGAGATCGACGCTCACATAGCGATCCTCGGCAACGGTTGAGCAGATGACCACAAAGGCGCGGGGTTCGGTGCCAGGAAAGGGGAGCCCGAGGTGGGGGAGTGCTCCGCCCAACTTGATGTGGGGCAATACTTTCATGGCTTCGTCTGCGAGTACGGGGCGAAAGCGCAATACCTGCTGATTGCGGGCCGAGGGGATGCGCGTGTTCACCGCGATGATACGGTGCAACTGATCCTCGCGCACCTGAAATGCGGGGTCGTAGCCGCGGTGGCTGCGGTTCTTCAGCAGCAGCTTCGCGAGTCCGCCCACGGCCTTGCGATTGCTCGAGGAGGGTTTTTCGCGCCACTCCTCCATCTTCTTCTCCAAATAGTTGTCAGCCATAGTTTAACTTTTTCGAAAGGTGCTTATCCGCGGGAATCCGTGCTCTCCACTGCGCTAAAAGTTGTGGCCGACAATCAAGGAGGCATAGTCGCTCCAATGCTCGGCCGTCTGGTAAGCCGAAACCGAAGAGGTCGGTACATAAATTTTACGCTTCACATAGTACTCCTTGAACATATTGACGGCTCCGGAGGGAGGGGTCGTCGACTTGCAATAGATGCTTGCCAGGTAGAGGCAACCATAGAAGGCCTGAAATTCGATCGATGTAAGGCTCGCCGGCAGGGTGATGCTCTCCAGCCCCTCACAACCGTAAAACGCTTCGTAACCAATGGCCGTAACGCTTTCGGGAATGTGAACGCTTTTCAACCCCTTGCAAAAGTTGAATGTCGCCGACGCGATTGACTCGACACCATAGGGGATCTCGAACTCCGTCAGGCCGGTGCAATAGTTGAATGCGGATTGTCCGATTGAGGTAACCCCCTTGGGAATCGTAATGCTTTGCAGGCTGCTGCATACGGAGAATGCACGGTTTCCAATCGAAGTCAATGTGCTCGGGAGGGAGATCGTCGTCATGGCACTACACCCATCGAATGTCGAACCTTGAATCTCCGTAACCCCCTCGGGAACCTCGAAACTTTTCAGATTTTTGCAGCCATAAAATGACTGATAACCGATTGATTTCACTCCATCGGGAACGCTGATGGTAGCCAACGTCGTGCGCTGGTAAAAACTTTTCTCTCCGAGTTGAGACACCTTGCCATCGAAGGTGATCACGCCTTGTCCGTTTTCGTAGGTATTCGACACGATGTTGGCTCCAAAACCGGTTGTGTTGTTGGGGGTGATGATCGCCCCATCGGTCGAGGTGTAGTAGATTTTCCAACTCTCGGGAACCACGGTATCTTCTCCGGTATCTTCGCCATCCATCGGGTAGATATAGTCGCGGTAGTCAATCCAACCCTCGGCCGACTTGTAGGCGTTCAGCGAGGCGTTGGGAACAAAGATCTTCGCATCTTGGGGGATTCCCGAGAAGGTGGTGGCACCCCACCAACTGTTGAGGAGCATGGTGGGCGGGGTCGTGGGGTGGAAGTAGATCTCGCGCAACACGCTGCAATCGCCAAACGAGGCATCGTCTACCAAGGTAACCGAGGCGGGCACCGTGAGGGTGGGCAGCGAGGAGCAGGCCGAGAAGGCTTGCAACTTGATCTGTTCAACCTTCTCACCGATATAGACCGACTTCAGTGCCGAGCAGCCCATAAACATCTTCTCCTCAATGACGGTTAGGTTGTTCGAGAGGGTGACACTCTCCAAGTTGTTGCAGTAGGTAAAGACCTGCCAACTGAGTTCGGTTACCGAGTCGGGAATCGCCATAGTGGTCAGGCTGTCGCACTCGTAGAAGACACCGCTGCCGATCGTGGTCAGCCCCTCGGGCAGGGTGATCTCCTTCAGAAGGGTACAGCCGTAGAAGGCATCCGTACCGATGCTTTTCAGCGTGGAGGGCAACTGCACACTCACCAGCGAGGTACAACTCATGAAGGCCTGGTTGCCCAGCAGGGTGATCCCCTCGGGCAGGGTGATCGAACGCAGGGTCTCGCAAGTGCGGAAGGCCGTGGCTCCCACATACTTTGCGGGGCCGTTGAGCAGGATCACGCCCCGGCCGTTTTCGTAGGTGTTCGACACCACCTCGGCTCCAAAGCCATACTCCTCGTCGTAGTATCCGCTAAGCGTCGGGGTAACCACCTTCCCGTCGGTCGAGGTGTAGTAGATCTTGCACAACTCGGGGTCGCTCGAGTTAATCGGTTCAGAATTATAACTTAAAATAAGCAAATACTCATTGTTGGTCCCGACATAATATCCTTTAATTGTGGTATCCCCATTTATGTATTGCGAGGTGTCGCAATAGGTAAGACTGGGGATTACGGTTGCCTCTTCTACGTCCACCTCGGCGTACCTTCCGGTATGATAAAGTGTTCCAGAAAATTGGATTTCCTGGCAGATGTTCGATCCAGCCAATTTATCCAATTCCGGACCACTCATTATTTGGGGATTATAGTTCCATGAGTTTCCCGTAGAAAGGAGTTCAACAATCGCATCAGAAGTATTAAGCTGAATTAAACCGTGATAAGGAGCAGATGAAGCAGTCAGTCTAATCTTGTCGCCTATGGTACGATTATGACCTGTTCCATAAACTAATACAGCCCCAGTTTGATCGGCAAGAATATAAGCTTTCTCTTGTGTAGCAGTTACAATTCCTTCAACGGTATAAATTACATAACTTTCAGATATGTCAGCAATAGAGGTTATACCATCCATCGGGAAGATATAGTTGGCATACTCGCTCCAGCCTTCGGCGGTTTTGTAGGCTGCAACCGAAGCGTTGGGAACATAGATTTTCAACGCGGTAGAGCAGGAGTCGAAGGCCGCCCAGGCACTCCAGAATGCACCATCAAACGAGGTGACAGGAGGCGTTGTCGGATAGCAATAAACACTTTCCAATTTGTTACAATCGTAAAATACAGAACCACCAATTGAGATAACTCCGCTGCCTATTGTAGCGCTAACCAAAGCATCACAATTGAAGAATGCCTCATTGCCTATTGTCGTTACGTTGTCTGGAATAGTTATGGCTTCCAGATTATCGCAGCGATAGAACGATCCAGCACCTATCGAAGCTACTCCTTGGCCGATGGTTGCGCTCACCAATTTACTGCAACCACTAAAAGCCTGATTGCCGATTTCGACAACTGCATCGGGGATGAGAATGGAAGATAAACTGCAATTGCTGAAAGCATACGCTCCAATAGAAGTAACGCTTTCGGGAATGATAATACTCTCCAAATTCGTGCATTCCATAAAGGCATAATCTCCCATCGAGGTTATCTCCTTATCAAAGACAATTGTGCCTTTCCCGTTTGAGTAACTATTCGATACGATAGAGGGATAGGTCAACGTTGCATAATCGATGCCAAAAGCATAGAGGTCGTGAGGCTCGACAATTTTCCCATCGGTCGAGGTGTAGTAGATCTTCCAGGTTTCGGGGGTGATGGACTCTTCGGGTTTAGGTTCGTAGTCGTCGGCCTGCTCGGGGGTCTTGCCGTTGGACATAATATAAAGGTATTTGCCCTCGAGGTCGAACCAAACGTCAAAGACCCCGGCATGGGTCGGCTCGATCTCCTCGCCATTCAGATCGAGGGGCAGGCGGGCATCGACCATGTCGTGGGTGGTGCGGGTCTGGGCCGAATAGCCATAGGCCACCTCGCGATCCTCGACATTATACACCTTGAAACGACACCAAAGGGTCAGGCTTACATTCTCGGCCACGAACATACCGCGCTCAAGATCTTCCACAAAGTAGATTTCATCCTCTCCCCCCTGCAACGAACCCGAAAGCATCCAGGTCGGGTCGGGTTCGGGTTCCGGTTCTGGTTCCTTTTCGAGCGTTACGGCGATGGGCTGGGAGTAGGAGATGGTCTCGGCGCCGTCGTTCGTGATGTCGGAGAGGGCGTAGGCGCGGATGTGGTAGGTGGTCCCCTTCTGCAGGGGCAGCGAGGCGGTGAAGCGGCCGTCGGTGCCCAGGGTGGACTCGGTCATCTCGCCTGTGAAGAGGGTCGGCTTCTCCATGGTGCCCCAGCAGAAGCCCACACCGAGGATCTCGCCGCCGCCATCGTCGGCCAGGAGGGCCGAAACGGTTGCGGTGGCCTCATCGACCATGCGCAGGTCGGTTAGCAGAGCCCCCGAGCGGGTGGGGGTGGTGAAGGCCTTGATGGTCGAGAGCATGCGCTCGCGTCCGTTGGAGACAAAGGATGCGTAGAAGTAGGGCGATCCGATCTCCAAGCCGGTGATTTGGGCCTCGAAACTGCCGTTGTCGGTGTCGACCAAAATCGTTTGGGTGTCGGGACCCGAGAAGTCGGAGTCGGAGCCCACCAGGAAGCCACACTCCTTGATCTGTGATTGTGCTGTGGCGAACAGACGGCCCGAGAGCATGGCCGACGAACGCAGAATCTCCGAAGCCTCGTCGACAAAGACCTCGGGGGTGTTGTTGATCGCCTCGGGATCCTCCTTGCAGGAGGGGAAAAGAGCCAATACCAAAAGGCTCAATGCCCATATTTTGTAGAAATTTTTCATAACTTTTTCCTAATTGAAGGTTCTGATAAGGGGAGGTTTTCGGATTTAGAACATCACGCCGACACCGACATTGAACTCCATGTACTTGAAGGAGTTGGTCTGCACACCGGCTGAGAGGGCGAAGATGCCGAAGCGGCCCATCACGCCCAATTCGGCCTCGATGCCCTTGTAGGTGTTCTCCTGGTACTCCACATAGGAGCCGTCTTGACGCTCCCAGGCCAGGACACGCTGACCGTAACCGACACCGCCGTAGAGGTAGAGGGGCTTGGCCACGCGCGCCACATAACCCGCCGTCACGGCCCAGCGCTTCTTCGCGCTCTTGCCCGTGTACCAGGGCATGTGGCCGTCAATGAGTCCGTTTTCGTCGCACGCACCGTGGGTGGAGATAAAGCTGAAGTCGCTCTTCGCACGCAGGAAGGCACCGTGCTTCTTCACGAAGCCCACCATCAGGCCATAGGCCCCCTGGTTCTTGCCGAAGGAGTATTGGGGCATGATGATGGCGCGGGTGCGCTCCTTGGCGGGCAGCAGCAGGCGCAGGCTGTAGGTGCGGAAGGACTCCAACTTGACCCCCGAGGCCTTGATGTCGTATTCAAAGGGGAGGCAACCGTCGACCTCCACCGGAAGTTTCTTGATTCCGGGAGCCACATAGACCACATAGTGGCCGCCCTTGCGCTCCACCTCGCCCAACTTCCAGGAGGTGGGGAATTTGGCCTTGTCCGAGGCCACATCGACCAGGATCACTGCGGCGGCATTGCCGTCCAGGTCATAGCGCGGGTGAATTTTGGCTGCCATGGCGGTAGGCTCCAGTGCCAACTCTGACTTCACGGTCAGCTCCTGCGCTCTAATCCCGAGAGTTATGAGCATAAATGCAACAACAAATAGCAGTTTTTTCATAAATCTTTATTTTAGGAGTTAATGACATGCTAAGATATGACAAAGATAAGAAAAAGATTTTATAGTTATTCGTTTCTTCTCTGTAAAATGGAGAATAGAGCTACTTTTGGGGAGGGGTTTTTCTAAAATGAAGCGAGAGGACGGGGAGGAGAAGGATTCGTCGTTGATTTTGGCTCAAAAAATAGAAAAGAGAAAAATAATTTTGGCAATTGAAGTCCTAATTCTGAAAATTTTTACTACTTTTGTATTTACGCACAAACTTTAACGAACGAAAAAAGAGAAGAGTATGCAGATAATTCTTTTGTCGGGAGGTTCGGGCAAGCGCCTTTGGCCGCTCTCGAACGGTACGCGCTCGAAGCAGTTCCTGCGTGTGCTAAAATCACCTTCGGGCATCTATGAGTCGATGGTGCAGCGCGTGATGCGTCAGATTGGTGAGGCGGGCCTTGCGGCCGATGTAACCATCGCCACGAGCGAAACGCAGCGCGAGGTGATTACCAACCAGTTGGGTGGCGGAGTTTCGGTAGTAACCGAGCCCGAACGCCGCGATACCTTCCCCGCTATTGCTCTCTCGGCCGGTTGGCTCGCCCTTGAAAAGGGGTGTAGTCGCGACGAGGTGGTGGTGGTGATGCCTTGTGATCCCTACACGGAGGTGCGCTATTTTGAGACCGTGGGTCGTATGGTCGAGGCGGTGGAGGCCGAAGCGGCCGAATTGGTGCTGATGGGTATTGAGCCCACCTATCCCTCCACGAAATTCGGCTATGTGGTGCCGCAGGCGGGCGAGATGGGAAAGGCGGTGCAGCGCGTACAGCGATTTACCGAGAAGCCTTCGCGTGAACGTGCCGAGGAGCTCCTGGCCGAAGGGGCCTTTTGGAATGGTGGTGTCTTTGCCTTCCGCTT
>CAJGDL010000057.1 GCA_904502075.1 uncultured Alistipes sp. | reverse complement strand
ATGCAACGGATAACAAGGTGAATATCGCTTTCCGCACGGCCGGTGAGTACGATGTATGGTATTTCCCCGCATTGAACAAAGCTTGCATTGTCAATGCCGGTGCTACGCCCGCAAAGTAAAAATTGATTTCTCCCCGAGGGTGATGTTTCACCCTTCGGGGATTTTTGGTTGGCAGACTTTGATCGGTCTGCCAACCCCAAAGAAGAGACGAAACAAAAACAAAACGAAAACCAAAATGAAAAAACTTTTACTCATTGCAGGATGCCTGCTGGCCCTTGCCGGTTGTCAGTCGCGTCTGTTTGAAGGCGGATTGGCCGAGGGTAATTTGCAACCCGTCTATCCC
Source organism: uncultured Alistipes sp. (assembly GCA_904502075.1). Classification (GTDB taxonomy): domain Bacteria; phylum Bacteroidota; class Bacteroidia; order Bacteroidales; family Rikenellaceae; genus Alistipes. The sequence goes on along the minus strand of CAJGDL010000057.1, from coordinate 9,699 downwards.
TTGCAGCTCACGGGGGAGGCTCAGGAGGTCTACCTGACCGACTACTATCCCCAGTGGATTGGTGCCGACTCGGTGTCGGGTCGCGATGGGGTGGTAGTGAAGCCCCTTCAGGAGGATTGGAGCCGTTTCGAGGTTTCGGCCCCCGCGGGGAACTATGTAACTACGCTCGATGTATGGCAGGGGGGCAAGTCGGTCTCGATTGTGGCCCTCAGCGGTGAGCGTAACGAGGAGAACTACCTCTTCACGGCCGGTTCGATGATGAAGGTCGTAACCATCCTCTCGGAGCGTAAGCCCCAGCAGGTGGTAGCCCTTTGGCAGAACCACCGCCTTCCCGAAGATTATATCGTTCCTGTGGAGGGGGCTTTCGGGGTGATTATCCCGAAGGATGCCCACGACATGGAACGTTCGTTCCTGCGTGTCTATGCAGCCGATGAGACGGGCCTCTTCAACGATGTGCTCATCCCGCTCAACCGTGGCAAGGTGGTACGCGATGTGAAGGAGCTCACGCGCCACGACAACCAGGCTCAGGTGCTCTACTCGCTGATGATCGACCGTTTCATGAACGGTAATACGGAGAACGACAAGCCGCTGAACCGTCCCGATGTGCTGCCCAAGGTGGACTACCAGGGTGGTGACTTGAAGGGTATCTCGCAGAAGATCGACGACGGCTTCTTCCAGGATCTCGGAATCACGACCATCTGGATCTCGCCCATTACCCAGAACCCCTACGATGCGTGGGGTCAGAATGTGGATCCCGATACGAAGTTCTCGGGCTACCACGGCTATTGGCCCATCTATACGACCGTCATCGACGAGCGTTTTGGCTCGGATGCCGAGTTGCGCGAGCTCTTGGACAAGGCCCACGCCAATGGCATGAATGTGATTTTGGACTATGTGGCCAACCACCTGCACATCAACTCGCCCGTGCTGCAGGCCCATCCCGACTGGACGACCCCTCTCTACCTGCCCGATGGCCGCAAGAACCTCGAGCTGTGGGACGAGCAGCGTCTGACGACCTGGTTTGATGTACACATCCCCACCCTCGACCTGGAGCGTGAGGAGGTGTGCCAGCCCATGACCGACTCGGCCCTCTACTGGGTGGCCAACTACGACTTCGATGGCTTCCGCCACGATGCCTGCAAGCATATTCCGCTCAACTACTGGCGTATGCTCTGCCACAAGATGAAGACCCGCTTCCCTGAGCGCAAGCTCTGGCAGATTGGTGAGACCTACGGCTCGCCCGAACTCATCGGCTCCTATGTGAAGTCGGGTATGATTGATGCCCAGTTTGACTTCAATATCTACCACACCACGCGCGACGTGCTCTTGGACGATCGCCAGATGAAGGATATTGCCGACGAGGTGTCGCGTTCGGAGGCCGCCTATGGTTCGCACCACACGATGGGTAACATCACCGGCAACCACGATAAACCGCGCTTTATCTCGCTCGCTGGTGGTGCCCTCTCGCCCTCGGAGCCCGATAAGTATGCCGGATGGCACCGCACGGTGGGGGTAGGTGATCCCGTTGGTTACAAGAAACTTGCCTTGATGAATGCCATCATTACCACCATCCCGGGTGTTCCCTGCATCTACCAGGGCGACGAGTATGGTATTCCGGGTGCCAACGACCCCGACAACCGTTACATGATGTCGTTTGACGGCTATACGGAGATCGAGCAGGCTCAGAAGGCTCTGACCAAGGAGCTCATCGCGCTGCGTCGCACGAAGATGCCCTTGATCTATGGCGATATGAAGACCCTCTTCCTCGATGGCAACCTCTGGGTATTTGCCCGCGAGTATATGGGTGAGTATGTGGTGGTAGCGATTAACAACGGTGCTGCCGAGGTAGAGGCTGAGTGCAAACTCCCCGCCGGCTATCCCATGCAGACGCTTCAGTGCCACTTCGAGAGTGCATCGACCCTGGAGGGTGAGAGCTTGAAGATCAAACTCGCCCCCTACAGCTTCGAGGTGATGACCGTGGCAGAGTAACCCATGGGGTGTGAGATCGCTCGCTCTTCTGAAAACAACGAAAACAAACTGTAATAACCATGAAAAAACTCTTTTTCTTTAGCGCACTCGCAGCCTTGGTGATGGCCGCTTGTGCACCCAAGCAGGAGGCTCCCGCCTCGGCTCATCCCGAGTGGATGTACAACACCGTAGTCTATGAGATGAACGTGCGTCAGCTCACCCCCGAGGGTACTTTCGCTGCCGCTGCCGAGCGCCTTCCTTTCCTCAAGGAGCTGGGTGTGGATATCGTATGGATGATGCCGATCTATCCCATCGGTGAGCTCAACCGCAAGGGTACGATGGGCTCCTACTATGCCATCTCGGACTACTGCGCCGCCAACCCCGAGTTCGGTACCATGGCCGATTTCGAGGCCTTCCTCCAGAAGGCTCACGAATTGGGTTTGAAGGTGGTTTTGGACTGGGTGGCCAACCACACTTCGCCCGATGCCAAATGGACGGCCGACAAGACCTGGCACCTGCGCGATGCCGAGGGCAATACGCTTGTACAGTACGATTGGTATGACATTGCCCGTCTGAACTATGAGAATCAGGATATGCGCAAGGCGATGACCGCTGCTCTCCGCTTCTGGTTGGAGAAGGGTGTGGATGGTTTCCGTTGCGATGTAGCCGGTGAGGTGCCGACCGATTACTGGGCTTCGGCTTGGGGTGAGTTGCGCCAGGACTATCCCGATATGTACCTCTTGGCCGAGGCCGAGAAGCCCGAGTTGCACACCGAGGGAGGCTTCGATGTGTCGTATGCCTGGGAGTTCCACCACATCATGAATGCCATTGCCAACGGTGGCAACGGTGCCGTGAAGAATGTAGCCGGTGATGGCGAGGTGCAGACCGGAGCCAAGACCGTGGAGGATCTGAAGGCTTACATTGCCAAGGATGCCGAGCGTCACCCCGCTGAGGCTTTCCGCCTGATGTTCACCTCGAACCACGACGAGAACTCGTGGAACGGTACGGAGTTCGAGCGTATGGGCGAGGCCGTGAAGGCCATGGCTCTGTTGACCTACACGCTGCCCAACGGCCAGCCGCTGATCTACACGGGTCAGGAGTATGGTTACAACCACCGCTTTGAGTTCTTCGAGCGCGATCCCATGCCCGTTCAGGAGGCCAACGAGTGGACCGCTTTCTATAAGGAGATGAACGACTTCCGTCATGCCAATAAGGCCCTTGCCGCCGGTGAGCGCGGTGGTAAGCTCGTCTACCTGGAGAATATGCCCGAGCATGTGCTGGGCTTCTCGCGTGAGGTGGAGGGCAACAAGGTAACCGTGATCGTAAACCTCTCGGCCGAGCCGGTGGTTGTGGCTACCCCCTGCGGTGCAGAGTGTGGTTGCCAGCAGGTGCTCTCGCACCAGGCCGAGCTCACGGAGGGTCAGCTCTCGTTGGGCGGCTGGGGTTACAGCGTTTGCGCAAAATAATTTGATTGGTTAAGGTTGATGAGATTGCGGGAAGAGGGGAGGCTTCGAGCCCGAAACCCTCTTCCCTTTTTTCAATGAAATAGCTATGAAACAACATCCTGAATGGCTCTACGATGCCGTCCTTTATGAGATGAACGTGCGTCAGCTGACCCCCGAGGGAACGCTTCGAGCGGCGGCCGATCGTTTGGAGTTTCTCAAGGAGTTAGGCGTTGATGCCATCTGGCTCATGCCCATCTATCCGATCGGGAAAGCGGGTCGCAAAGGGGAGCTCGGCTCCTACTATTCGATCCGCGACTACTGCCGTATCAATCCCGAGATGGGAACGATGAAGGATTTCGATGCCTTCGTCAGAAAGGCCCACAAACTCGGCATGAAGGTGCTCTTGGATTGGGTGGCCAACCATACGGCGCGCGATGCCAAGTGGGTAACAGATAAGCCGGCCGACTGGTACGAACGCGAGGAGGATGGAAGCCCCAAGGTGCCCTGGGATTGGACCGATACGGCGAAGTTGAACTACGCGAACCATGCCGTGTGGCAGGGGCAGCAGGAGGCGATGCGCTATTGGGTCGAGAAGCATAGGGTGGATGGCTTCCGATGCGATATGGCGATGCTGGTACCCATCGAATTTTGGCACGAGACAGTTCGCCTGTTGCGTCAGCTGAAGCCCGACCTCTTCCTCTTGGCCGAGGCCGAGCAGCAGAATCTCTTCGACGAGGGTACCTTTAACGCCTGCTATGGCTGGGAGGTGCACCACCTGATGAACGATGTGGCGCAGCAGAAGTGCCGATTGTGGCCCCTGCGCGATTGGATCTATGCCGACCGTGCGAAGTATCCGCGCCATGCGGTGCGCATGAGCTTTACGTCGAACCACGACGAGAATTCGTGGTCGGGCTCGGAGTTTGAGCGCATGGGGGCTGCCCGCGAGGTGATGGCCGTATTGTCGTTCCTTTGGCCGCAGTCACTGCCGCTGATCTACACGGGTCAGGAGGTGGGCTACGACCACTCGTTCGCCTTCTTCGATCGTGACCCCATTCCACACTACGCGGCCAACGAGGCTACGGCCTTCTATCGCCAACTCACCGCCCTCAAGCACGAGAATCCGGCCCTTCGGAGCGGTGAACTCGGAGGTGAGGTGATCGAGATTCGCAACAATGCCGAGGACTGCCTGATGGTGATGGTTCGCGAAGTAGCGGGTAATCGTGTGGTGGCCGAGTTGAACCTCTCGCCCTATGCGATCCATGCCGACTACCAAACCGGAATCTATGCCGGGATCTACCGCAATGCGATGACGGGTGCCGAGGAGGAGCTTTCGAGCCATGTGGAGCGTGATTTGGCCCCCTGGAGCTACCGAATATTGACCATGAAAACAAATTAACCAATTACCGATATGAAGAAATTATTTTTTACGATGTTTGCTATGAGCCTGATGGCTTGCTCTTCGGGGCAGGCTCCGTTGGCCGAGGCGATTGCCGACCATGGCGGTCGCATCGAGCGCGTAGAACCCCTTTCCTGGTGGGTGGGGATGAATACCCCCTTGCAGTTGATGGTCCACGGCGAGGATATCGCCTCCTACGAGGTGGCCTTGTCGGGCGATAAGCAGGGCCTGAAGATCAAGCAGGTACACCAGGCCGACAGCCCTAACTACCTCTTCATCGACCTGGAGGTGAGCCCCTCGGCCGAGACGGGTACTCACTACCTGATCTTCTCGCGCGAGGGCGAGGAGCCCTTCAAACTCCCTTACGAGATCGAGGCCCGCAAGGCGGGATCGCGTGAGCGTGAGAGCTTCACGACGGCCGACATGATCTACCTCCTGATGCCCGACCGCTTTGCCAACGGCTCGGTGGAGAACGATGGCTCGGAGGCGATGAAGGAGCAGCCTGCCCGCGATGAGTTCTTTGGCCGTCATGGCGGCGACCTGCAGGGTATGATCGACCACCTGGACTATATCGCTTCGGTGGGAGCCACGGCCATCTGGTCCACGCCCCTGCTGGTGGATGACGAGCCCGCGCAGTCCTACCACGGCTATGCCTGTGGCGACTACTACCACATTGATCCCCGCTACGGCTCGAACGAGTTGTTCCGTACCTATGTCGAGGAGTGCCACAAGCGCGGCTTGAAGGTGATCATGGATATTGTGACGAACCACTGCGGTATTTCGCACTGGTGGATGAAGGATCTCCCCTTCAAGGATTGGGTGCACACCTTCCCCGAGTTCACGCGCACCACGAACATCTTCTCCACCAACATGGATCCCAATGCCTCGAAGTTCGACCGCACGATCCACGAGAGCGGCTGGTTCGACTTCTCGATGCCCGATATGAACCTCGACAACCCCTACCTGTTGCAGTACTTCAAGCAGTGGGCCGTATGGTGGGCCGAGTGGTCGGGACTGGACGGCTTCCGTGTCGATACCTACCCCTACAACGAGAAGGAGCCCATGAGCGAGTGGTGCAAGGCGGTGATGGCCGAGTACCCCAACTTCAACATCGTGGGTGAGTGCTGGACCCCTTCGATTCCTCAGCTCGCCTATTGGCAGGGTGGCAATGCCAACAAGGACGGCTTCGATTCCCACCTCCCCTCGATCATGGATTTCCCGCTCCACGATGCCATTCGTGCGGCACTGCCGACCGACTCGTTGCGCTGGGGTGAGGGTATGATCCGTGTCTATGATGTCCTCTCGCACGACTTTGTTTACCACGACCTTTCGAAGATGATGATCTTCACGGGTAATCACGATACGGAGCGTATCGGCGATATGTTGCGCAAGAACCCCGCTCGCGCTAAGATTGCCATGGCGATGTTGGCCACCATGCGCGGTATTCCGCAGCTCTTCTACGGCGAGGAGTTGATGCTTACCTCGGCCGATATGCGCTTCGGTCACGGCGGTCTGCGTGTCGATATGCCGGGCGGCTGGCCGGGCGACGAGGTGAATTGCTTCACCGAGGAGGGTCGTCAGGGGCTTCATAAGGAGATGTTCGACTTTACGCAGCGTCTCTTCCAGTGGCGTAAGACCAAGCCTGTGATCCACCACGGCAAGACCATGCACTTTGCCGACCGCGGCAACACCTATGCCTACTTCCGCTACGACGATACGGATGCTGTCTTTGTCTACATCAACAACTCGCGAGGCAAGAAGCAGATTCCCTGGAGCCATTATGCCGAGATCGCCGAGGGCCTCAAGGAGGGTCGCAACGTGCTGACCGGTGAGCCCGTGGAGATCAACGACCAGACGACCGTGGGTGCACGCGAGGTCTTGGTTGTTGAGTTCAAGCGATAATATTTTGTGATTAGGCGGCATTTGCGGCCGCAAGTTAAAAGCGCGAATGGAATGTACTTTAAGTACTATCCATCCGCGCTTTTAACTTGCTGAGCGTTGCTACGACCTCCGTCTATAAAATTTATTTAAATGAGCAATTTTCTTCGCTTTCGACAATCAACACGCAACGCACCGCTTTTCGTTTTGCGGTGTGTCTGAAATTGTCACTGTTGAGGGCTAATTTTGTCGGTCGAATACCGGTTTTATGGCCGATTGGGTGTGCGATTGTTGATAACTTTTCTTGCGATTTTTCGCTTTTTTGTGTGATTTTTTTTATTTTTGCAAAATTGAACAGATTGTGCTGTTTTGGGTTCGGATGAAACTTCGAAAATAGGAGTTATTGATTTGTAAAACATAAGAATAGAAGTATGCTTTCGCTTATTTATTACCTCTTTTTGGTGCTGCTTTGCACCGTGCTGATGATCCTTTCGGCGGTGGCCCTGGTGCTCTGCTGGCCCTTTGACAAGGCGCGTCGCGTAGTGCATGAACTCTCGCGCGTAGCCGTGCGCATCTTCTTTGCCATTCCCCCCTTCTGGCGTTTTCGCATCGAGGGGCTGGAGCAGGTCGATCCCAAGGGTCGCTATGTGATTACACTCAACCACCAGGCGATGACCGATATTCCGGCCCTCTACTTCGTTCCCCTAAACTTCCGCTGGGTTTCGAAGCGCGAGGTCTTCAAGATTCCCTTCTTTGGGCAGTTGCTGCGTCTGCATGGCGATATCTGCATTGACCGTGGGCGTGCGGCCGAGGCGATGGAGCAGCTCCTGCGCGAGGGCGAGCGTTGGATTGGTCGTGGGGCTTCGGTGGCCATCTTCCCCGAGGGTACCCGCTCGAAGGATGGTGAGATCCATCGCTTCAAGGCTGGAGCTTTTGAGTTGGCTCGTAAGGCCGAGGTGCCCATTCTTCCGGTGGTGTTGGATGGTACGGAGCGGCTGATCAACAAAAACCGCTCCTTCCGCTGGCGTCATACGATCACCGTGAAGGTGCTCAAACCGGTCTCGGTAGAGGAGGTGATGTCCACGGAGCCCAAGGAGATGGCCGAACGTGTGCACGATCTCATGGTGGAGGCTCGTAAGGAAATTCGGAATTAGGAACCCGCTTAATTGCTCATAACTCATAACTTATTGCTCATTATCCATTGAAGACGTATGTCAGATTTGCTGAATAATACAACCACATCGACCGCCAACTATGGCGACGATGCCATTAAAACCCTCTCACCGCGCGAGCATGTGCGTCTGCGTCCGGGTATGTATATCGGAAAGTTGGGTGACGGTACCCAGTCCGATGATGGTATCTATGTCCTGATCAAGGAGGTTACCGACAACTCGATTGATGAGTATATGAACGGCCATGGCCGTCAGATCGAGATCACCGTGGAGGAGAAGACCGTTACGGTGCGCGACTATGGCCGCGGTATTCCGTTGGGAGCCTTGTCGGCTGCTGTGAGTGTGATGAACACGGGTGGTAAGTATGAGGACGACGAGGAGAATTCGGCCTTCAAGAAGACGGTCGGTCTGAACGGTGTTGGTGTGAAGGCGGTCAACTACCTCTCGTCGGAGTTTATGGCCCGCTCCGTGCGTGATGGCGAGGCCCACACGGTCTACTTTGCCCAGGGTTTGGAGCAGAGCGACCGTTGGGAGAGCGGGGTAGAGGAGAAGAACGGTACGCTGATCCGCTTTCGGGTCGATGAGGAGGTCTTCGGCTCCTACTCCTACAACTTGGAGTATGTGGAGCAGTTGGTCAAGAATTATACCTACTTGAACAAGGGACTCACGATCAAACTCAATGGCAAGAACTACGCCTCGAAGAATGGTCTGCTGGATCTCTTGAATGAGAACATGACCGAGCAGCCCCTCTATGAGCCCATTCACCTGGTGGGCGAGGATATCGAGGTGGCTCTCACGCACGGTACGGGCTACGGCGAGAGCTATTTCTCGTTTGTCAATGGCCAGTACACCTCGCAGGGAGGTACCCACCAGGCGGCCTTCCGCGAGGCGATCGTTAAGACCCTCAAGGAGTTCTATCACAAGGACTACGACCCGTCGGATATCCGCACCTCGGTGATTGCGGCCATTTCGCTCAAGGTCTCGAGCCCGATCTTCGAGTCGCAGACCAAGACAAAACTCGGTTCGAGGGATATGTCCAAGTCGGGCCCCTCGGTAAGAAACTTCGTGGTTGATTTCATGGCCAAGCAGTTGGGCGATTTCCTTTACAAGAATCCCGAGGTGGCTCAGGCTATCCAGAAGAAAATCGTGGAGAACGAGAAGGAGCGCAAGGCTATTTCGGGTGTGCAGAAGAAGGCGCGTGAGGCGGCCAAGCAGGTCTCGCTCAACAACCGCAAACTGCGCGACTGCAAGATTCACCTCACCGACAAGCACGAGTTGGCGGAGCAGTCGATGATCTTCATCACGGAGGGTAATTCGGCCTCGGGCTCCATCACGGCGAGCCGCGATGTGCGCACACAGGCGGTCTTCTCGCTTCGCGGAAAGCCGCTGAACTGCTTTGGCCTGACGAAGAAAGTGGTCTACGAAAACGAGGAGTTCAACCTCCTGCAGGCGGCCCTCAACATCGAGGAGGATATGGAGAACCTGCGCTACAACAAGGTGATCATCGCGACCGATGCCGATGTCGATGGCATGCACATCCGTCTGCTCTTGACCTCGTTCTTCTTGCAGTTTTTCCCCGATGTGATTCGCTCGGGCCACCTCTACATTTTGCAGACCCCGCTGTTCCGTGTGCGCAACAAGCGCGAGACGCACTACTGCTACTCGGAGGAGGAGCGTCAGAAGGCGATCGAGAAGTGTGGCTCCTCGGCCGAGATCACGCGATTCAAAGGTTTGGGAGAGATCTCGTCGGACGAGTTCAAGAACTTCATTGGCGAGACGATGCGTCTGGACAAGGTGCGCCTGACGAAGGACGACCCGATTCACGATATGTTGGAGTTCT
>CAJGDL010000056.1 GCA_904502075.1 uncultured Alistipes sp. | reverse complement strand
GTAAGAAACGGTATAACAAATTGCTAAAACAAGAGATCTATGCTTAAAAAATTACTCTTTACCTCGCTATTGCTGCTGGGAAGCGTAGCGGTTTTTGCTGCCGATGGAGAGAAGAACGAAGTGAAGAAAAACGCCCTGGTTGTCTATGTCGGTCCCCACTTCTCGATGGCATCAATCAGCGGTGGAGGCATCAACCCGAGTGCCAAAATCTCCTTCACGGCCGGTCTTGCCTATGAGCGTAACTTCTACGGAGACTTTGGAGTCGTTGGCGGCCTGGAGTTCACCGAAAAGGGCACCAATGATTTTCTCTTTGTGGATGGTCGCACCGATGACTACTCCTTGCAATATCTTCAGCTGAACTTGGCCGTCAAGTACAGCAAGGAGTTCTGGGGGATGAAAGGATTTGGTCAGGCCGGCCCTTATATCGCCTACGGCGTCGGAGGCAAATGCAAGATCAACGGTTACGAATTGCAGGGAGGTACATTCGACGAGTTTACCAATCAGGTGAGCGGTGGTGCCGGATTCAAGAAGTTTGATGCCGGTATCCGTGTCGCCATCGGTGTAGAGTTCTACAACGTGCGCATTACAGCCGGCTATCAGCGCGGTTTTGTGAATATTGCCGACGAAAACTTAATCTCGAACAAATACCGTAACCAAGGCCTCTTTGTTACCGCCGGCTACGCGTTCAAATTCTAAAAGCGACATCTCGCGAATAAAAATCCGCCTCCGGGGCGGATTTTTTATGCTTTGTGGTAAAATATTCTTACCTTTGTTAGTTGGAAAACAATACTACAAAAAAACAGCAATATGTCAGCAATTACGAAATTGGATCCCCAGCTTGTTTGGGAGCAGTTTGACGCCATTACGCGCGTACCCCGTCCCTCGAAGAAGGAGGGCAAGATTCACGACTTCCTGGTGGCTTGGGCCAAGGAGCACGGCTTCGACTACCAGACCGATGCCATCGGCAACGTGGTGATTCGCAAAGCCGCCACCCCGGGCTATGAGAACCACCCCGCCGTGATTCTCCAATCGCACATGGACATGGTGTGCGAGAAGAACTCGGACGTGGAGTTCGACTTCGAGAACGACCCGATTCGCACGCGCATCGACGGCGAGTGGGTGAAGGCCGAGGGAACGACCCTGGGAGCCGACTGCGGTATCGGTATGGCCGCCGCCATGGCCGCCCTGCTGGACAACACGCTCGAGCACCCTGCCCTGGAGGCCCTCTTCACCGTAGACGAGGAGACCGGTCTGACCGGAGCCTTCGAGTTGGGCGAGGGGATGCTCACCGGCAAGTACCTCCTGAACCTCGACTCGGAGGATGAGGGCGAACTCTTCATTGGTTGCGCCGGCGGTGTTGATACCATCGCCACGTTCCGCTACACGACTGAACCTGCCCCGAAGAACTATGCCTACTTCCGCGTGGATGTGGGCGACCTGCTGGGTGGCCATTCGGGCGACGACATCGACAAGGGGCATGCCAACGCCAACAAGATCGTAGCCCGTCTGCTGTGGGACGGGATTCAGAGTTGCAACCTCCGCCTGAGTTACTTCGACGGCGGCACTCTGCGCAACGCCATTCCGCGCGAGGCCTACGCCATCTTCGGTGTGCCGGCCGAGTATAAAAACGACTTTGTGAAGCGTTACAACCTCTTTGCCGCCGATGTAAAGCAGGAGTTCAAGCACACGGAGCCCAACTTCCGCATCGCCCTGAGCGAGATGCCCACCGTAGATACGCTGATCGACGAGAAGACACAGTTTGGCTTGATCTACTCGCTGGTGGGTGTACCCAACGGTGTGATTGCCATGTCGTTTGCGGTGAAGGGGCTGGTAGAGACCTCCACGAACCTCGCCTCGGTAAAGTTCGAGGGCAAGGATCAGATCGTGGTAACCACCTCGCAGCGTTCGTCGGTGGAGAGTGCCAAGACCTATGTCTTGCAGATGGTGGAGTCGGTCTTCACCCTCGCCGGAGCCGATGTCGCCCACTCGGACGGCTATCCCGGTTGGGCCCCCAACCCCGACTCGGAGCTGCTGCGCCTGACGGTGGAGAGCTACCGCGACCTCTTCCACACCGAACCCAAAGTGCGCGCCATCCACGCCGGCTTGGAGTGCGGTTTGTTCCTTGAGAAGTACCCCGAATTGGACATGGTATCGTTCGGCCCCACGCTGCGCGGCGTACACTCGCCCGACGAGCGACTGGAGATCTCGACCGTGCGCAAGTTCTGGGACCTGATGGTCGAGGTACTGAAGCGTCTGTAAGCAGATTTGCCAAAGAGTCTGAACGACCTTTATTCGACAAAACCCCACATGTAACCAAAAAGTTACATGTGGGGTTTTCTTATAGAGCAATGAGAGAAGATCATCATTTACGAGCATCCCCGGGAGGACGAATTGTCCCCACATAGCGGGTCGAAACCTCCGAACCAACGAGAGTTAGGATCGACTCCCCCGTAAGATTTGAGATGCGAAACTCCACCAGGTAGTTCTCATCGCCATCGGGAATACGAAAGCAGAGTTGCCACCCCGCGGGGAGCGGAGTCGCCATGTAGTCGCGGATCTCCATCGTATCGAAGTTGAAGACCCCGACAAACGAGGTGAGTCGCTCCTCGAAAGGCAGGTGAACCTCGACATGATCCTCGTAGAGGCCAAAATAGTAATATCCGTTGTAGATCAGCCCGATCGACCCATCGGGAATGCGTTGCATGGAGTTGGGCCAAAAGAGAAACGAGCGCGACTCCACGAGCGAGTCGATCTGATTGCGAAACTCCTCGGCCTTAAGAGCCCGTCGCTCCTTGCGCGAGAGCCCCCGCATGGAATGATCGGGCTCCGAAGTGCGCTCCCCCACCACCTCGGGCGGCCGAAGAATAGGGACAATGGTCGATTCGGGGATCGGATTGTCGGCCGTAATGGTCATCTGCACCTCCTCTCCCGAACTCTTCGTCTGCTGCGCCCACGCGGGAGAGAGAGGAAGAAGCAACAGGGAGAAGAAGGCCCACTGTCGAATAAGAGGTCGGCGGATCATCAGTAGAGTTGTGAGAGGGTTCCTGTATATTGCACGGTATTATACCAGGGATTGGTTACCGTGAGGGTGACCCCTCCGATACGGCTCGAGATCTCGAAGGTAAAGGTGTAGGTCGAGGCCGAGAAGAGCGAGGTCTCGAAACTCACACTCCACCCTTCAGCGGTCTGCTCGGCGAAATAGTGATCGACCGAAGGGACCGTATAGTTCAGGATCGTCAGGGAGTAGGGAGGCACAAACCCCTTGATGTAGGGGAGGCAGATATCGACCGTGCCATCCCAAATACCGACCGTAAAGTTGGGATTCGAGAGGATGCGCATCGAGCCGGCCGGCAGCTGCTGCATGGTCTGGGGATTGAACTGCCAATTGCGCGACAAGACGAGCGAATCGACCAGTTTTTCGTACTTTTCCAAACGCTCGGCACGACGTTTTTCGCGCACCTCACGCCGCTCCTCTTTGGCCGAGGGCTCGCGTGTCGAGGTCGGATGATCTGCCCCTCCGATCACAGCAAACGAGGCAATTCCCGCCAACAGAAGGGCTAAGACAAGAAGATACTTTTTCATAGGCTTTGTGAGATTGGTTATTGCAACCTCACAAAGCAAGAATAGTACCAATGGAGATGAGGGGTTAGGAGTTAATAATTGGGAATTGTGGAGCCCGCAGAAGATTGCCACAACGATACTACTCCCATAAAAAGATCCCCACGGTCGCTTACGCTCCCTCGGGATGACGCTGTGCGGGCTTGGAACGCTGTGCAAATCACAGGAGATTGCCTCGTCGCCTCCGGCTTCTCGCGATGACTGCGAAAAGGAAAAAATTTTGAATTCTGAATTTTGAATTTTGAATTGAAATAACTCCTAACTAAAAGAAGGATTTTAGGAACTCACCCGTATGGCTCTCCGCAACTTGAGCCACCTCACGAGGGGTACCCGTGGCGATGATTCGTCCACCCTCCTTGCCCCCTTCGGGCCCGATGTCGATCAGGTGGTCGGCCACCTTGATCACGTCGAGGTTGTGCTCGATGACGATCACCGTATTGCCGCGATCGACCAACTTACCCAAGACCTCCAGGAGCTGACGAATATCCTCAAAGTGGAGTCCGGTGGTCGGTTCGTCGAGGATGTAGAGTGTGCGTCCGGTGTCGCGCTTCGAGAGTTCGGCCGAGAGTTTGATGCGCTGGCACTCGCCGCCCGAAAGGGTCGTACAGGGCTGTCCCAAAGTAAGGTAACCCAGACCCACCTCCTGGATCGCCTTTAGTTTCTGATGGATGGCGGGAATCTGCTCGAAAAATTCCACCGCCATATTGACCGTCATGTTCAAGACATCGTCAATCGACTTACCTTTATACTTCACCTCCAAGGTCTCGCGGTTGTAGCGGTGGCCTCCACACGCCTTGCAACGCACATAGACATCGGGCAGGAAGTTCATCTCGATGGTTTGAACACCCGCACCACGACACTCCTCGCAACGTCCACCCTTCACATTGAAGGAGAATCGTCCCGCCTTGAAGCCTCGGATCTGGGCATCGGGGGTCTGCTCAAAGAGTTTTCGGATGTCGGCAAAGACATTGGAGTAGGTCGCGGGATTGCTGCGCGGGGTTCGACCGATGGGCGACTGATCGACCACCACCAACTTATCGATGTGCTCCACCCCCTCGATCGTATCGTAAGGGAGGACAGGATCGAGCGAACGGTAGAGCATGCGGCTCAATATCGGGCGCAGGGTGCCATTGATAAGCGACGACTTGCCCGAACCGCTGACCCCCGTCACGCAGATCAGTTTACCCAAGGGGAACTCGACATCGACCCCCTTAAGGTTGTTACCTCGAGCCCCTGTGAGGCGAAGCACCTCGCCACTCCCCTTGCGCAGGGTGTGCGGCACCTCGATTTTACGACGCCCCGTGAGGTAGTCGGCCGTGATGGTCTCGCTGCGGAGGATCTCATCGAAGGTGCCAGCCGCCACAATGCGACCGCCTCGGCGACCTGCCAGGGGGCCCACATCGACAATGAAGTCGGCCGATCGCATCATATCCTCATCGTGCTCCACCACAATGACCGAATTGCCGGCATCGCGCAGATTTCTCAGACTATGAATCAGGCGGCGGTTGTCGCGCTGGTGAAGCCCGATCGAGGGCTCATCGAGGATGTAGAGGACATTGACGAGTTTCGATCCAATCTGGGTCGCCAAGCGGATGCGCTGGCTCTCCCCTCCCGAGAGGGTGCGCGAAGCACGGCTCAGCGAGAGGTAGCCCAACCCCACCTCCACAAGGAAACGAAGACGTTCGCGGATCTCTTTGAGGATCTCGACCGAAATCTTGCGCTCGCGCTCCGACATCTGCTCCTCGACCCCTGCAATCCATTGCGAAAATTCGAGGATCGACATGGCCGAGACCTCGGCAATATTTTTTCCCGCCACACGGAACTGCAGCGACTCCTTCTTCAGGCGCGCCCCACCGCAAAGCGAGCAGGGTTTATAGGCCAAGAACTGCCCTCTCCACTTTTGACCCCGCTTGGAGTCCTCCTCCTCAGTACGCAGGAGGTATTCTGCCACCCCCTCCCACGATACGAGTTGCACACCCGAAGCGTAGGAGAAGTCCGAAAAATCGACCGTCACAGGCTCCGAATCGCCGTAGAGGATGGCATTGAGGGCCGTCTCGGAGAGGGTTTCGATCGGTGCATCGAGCGTAAAGTCGTAGCGATGTCCCAACTGTTCGAGGATGGCGAAGAGCAGGTTCGAGCGTTGCTTGCCCAGGGGCTCCACAGCCCCCTCGGCCAACGAGAGTTTCGGATCGGGGATCAACTTCTCCATATCGAAGACCGCCTCTTCACCCAAGCCGTTGCAGTGGGGGCAGGCCCCCTTGGGTGAGTTGAACGAAAAGGTGTGGGGGGCGGGATCCTCAAAGGCCACGCCCGTCGAAGGGCACATGAGGTGGAGCGAGTAGAAGCGTGTCCCCTCTGTGCCGTAATCGTAGACCGACATGGTCCCCTTGCCCTGGCGCAATGCCTCCTTCAAGGAGGCCATCAGGCGTTCGCGGATCTCCTCGCCACTCACCTGCAAACGATCGACAACCAAGTCAATGGTGTGTACCTTGTAGCGATCCAGGCGCATGCCTACCGAGAATTCGCGGATCTCGCCATCGATACGGGCATAGAGGTAACCCTTCTTCATCAGCCCCTCGAACAACTCGCGATAGTGGCCCTTGCGCCCCTGCACAATGGGGGCCATCAGGGCAATTTTGCGCCCAGCAAATCCCTCGAGAATCAATTGGCAGATCTGTTCGTCGGTATAGTGTACCATCTCCTCCCCCGTAATGGGCGAGTAGGCCCGCGAAGCACGGGCATAGAGCAGTCGCAGGAAGTCGTTGATCTCGGTAACGGTACCCACCGTCGAACGGGGATTCTTGTTGGTGGTCTTCTGCTCGATGGCCACCACCGGGCTCAATCCCGTGATCTTATCGACATCGGGGCGCTCCATTGTCCCCACAAACTGACGCGCATAGGTCGAGAGGGTCTCCATGTAGCGGCGTTGCCCCTCGGCATAGAGCGTATCGAAGGCCAACGACGATTTGCCCGAGCCCGACAGACCGGTGATGACCACCAATTTGTCGCGCGGAATCTCGAGGTCGATATTTTTTAGGTTGTGGACCCTTGCCCCCGTTATTACGATCTTATCCTCTTTCATGGTATCCGAAAATCAATTGGGTAAAGATAGTGAAAATTCAAAATTCAGAATTCAAAATTCAAAATTATTTTTCACTTCGCCTCCATTTTCACCTTCCTGCGCCCCTTTTTGCGACCACACGGACTTCGCGAAGGAATGGGGCACACTCCTCGCAAAAAAAAGTCGGCAATGGAGCATTGCCGACTTTTGGTATTGGAACAAGTCCTCCCCCATCAGAAGAAATTTTAACCCATGATGTTCAACAGCCAATTCACTCCGTCGGCCATCGAGAGCCAACCCACCAAATCCAGCAGGCAGACAATCACAATGCCGATCGTGAAGAGCCGAACGAACTTCACCCCCCAACCGATCGCATAGTGCGAGGCAAGGAAGGCTCCGATGATGTTGCCCAGGCCGTGCAAGAGGCCAAAGGCGTAGTCCACCTGGCCGTTGTACATGAAGACCAGCATGGAGAAGGGACTCGACACGAAGATCACAAAGCCTTTGAGGATGTTGGCCGTAACGAGGTCCAGACGCATCGTCCAAATCGTGATAGCCAAAACCACATAGCCCAAGCCGATGTAGATGTAACCGCCATAAAGACCGATCAGGAAGAACCAAAGGTAGTGCCAGAGGTTGAGCTTCAAGGAGTGGCCCGCTGGCATGGCGTGGTTGTGTCGATCGAAGATCATATAGATCAGGATGATGGTCAGCACCACGCCGAGGCAGAGTTTGAAGATCCACTCGTCGAGCTGGGTAGCGAGCATCGAACCGGCAATATTACCAATGATCGTGGGAATCGAGAGCAGCAACCCCGCCTTCACATCAAGCATCCGCTTACGGATGAAGGTGAGCGAGGCCGTCAGGTTCTGCAACACCACGGCAATGCGGTTCGTTCCATTGGCCATCGTGATCGGAAGCCCCATGGCCGTGAAGATCGAGATGGTCAATACGGTACCTCCACCGGCAAGCGTATTGATGATGCCGACCAAAATGCCGGATGCAATCAACAAGGTAATGACTTGCCAGGTGAGTTCCATAATCAAAAGAGTATTCGGCTCGATTAGATCTTAATTTCAAAATTATCCGCATCCTTCCACGCGGGGAAAGCATCGCGGAAACGCTCCTGCGCCTTGAGGTCAATCTCGGCAACCAGCGTGGCCTCCACATCGGCCACCTCCATCAGGATACGGCCACGGAAGTCGATGATCTGCGAGTCGCCGGCATAGTGCGAAGCCGGATCGTCGCCCACGCGGTTTACTCCAAAGACATAAGCCTGGTTCTCCACGGCACGCGCACGCAACAGAATCTTCCAGGGATCACGACGGTCGGCAGCCCACGATGCGCAGTAGAGGATGGCATCGTAGTCACCACGGTTGCGGCTCCAAACGGGGAAGCGCAGATCGTAGCAGATCAAAAGCAGGAAACGCACACCCATATACTCAACAATGACGCGTTCCTGACCAGGGGTGTAGTCGCGCCCCTCACCGCCCGGGCGGAAGAGGTGACGTTTGTCGTACCAGGTCATCTCGCCCGAGGGCTTCACGAAGAACATACGGTTGCGGAATTTGCCCTCCTCGTCAACAATAACGATCGAGCCCACCACAGCCTTCTGATACTTTTCGGCCCAACCGCGCATGGCGGCAATGGTGGGGCCATCCATCGGCTCGGCCACGGCCGAGGCGTGGAGTTTGAAGCCCGTGGAGAACATCTCGGGCAGGAGCACCAGGTCGGCATCGGCCTTGGCAATAAGTTCCTCTACGACGGGGAGGTTGCTCGCAGCACTCTCCCACTGCATATCGTACTGACAAATCGCTACTTTCATTTTTTCAAAGTCTTTGAAGGAGATTTTGGTTCTCTCCTCGGATTTATATTTCGGTTTTTCGTTTTAGGTAATTACAAATATAGCAAAAATTCTTGAATTTCTTCATCTTTTCGCATGTTTTCGTTACCTTTGCGCAAAATTTAAGACAAAAAAGCCATGTTAAGAGCCGGTCGAACCTATATACTCACCGTCAGCCGCATCTCGGACTACGGTCTTTACCTCACCGACGAGGAGCAGCAGGAGGTGTTGCTTCCCAACCGCTACACCTCGCTTTCCGACAAGGTGGGCGATAGCAAAGAGGTCTTTGTTTACCACGATTCGGAGGATCGTCTGGTCGCCACGACCGAAGAGCCTCTCTTGAAGGTGGGCCAGGCAGGCTTTTTGAAGGTGGTAGACAAGACTGTCCACGGAGCCTTCCTGGGTTGGGGTCTCCACGGCAAGGATCTCTTCCTGCCGAACCGCAACCAGCAAGGAGGTGTGATCGCCGAGCGCGAGGTGCTGGTCTACCTCTATGAGGACAACATCACGGGGCGTTGCGTGGCAACCCAAAAACTAAAGCCCTACATCCACAACGAGGGCGACATTACGGTCACGGCGGGCGAGGAGGTCGATATCCTGGTCGCCTCGCAGAGCGAAATCGGCTGGCGCGTGATTATCAACAACCGCCACTGGGGTATGCTCTACCGCAACCAGCTCTTCCGCCCCGTGAAGATGGGCGATCGCCTGCGCGGCTACATCCGTCGCATCACGGAGGAGAATCGTATCGATGTAAGTCTCCAGCAGCAGGGCTATAAAGAGGTACAAAACTCGGCCGAGCGTCTGCGCGAATTGATTCGTGCCAACGGCGGCTACCTTCCCTTGGATGACAACTCGAAGCCCGAAGAGGTACAGCAGATGACCCAAATGAGCAAGAAGGTCTTCAAGCGCAGCCTCGGCATGCTACTGAAGGCCGGCGAGGTGGAGTTCCTCCACGGAGGTGTGAAATTGATCAAGAGATAAA
The DNA here is from genome assembly GCA_904502075.1 of uncultured Alistipes sp. Lineage (GTDB taxonomy): Bacteria > Bacteroidota > Bacteroidia > Bacteroidales > Rikenellaceae > Alistipes. The sequence goes on along the minus strand of CAJGDL010000056.1, from coordinate 801 downwards.
CCAGGATGAAGCCGGTGATTACAGCCGAGCGCGTGTCGCGCGACGCCTCGGACAACTATGTCTTTCAGCGTTCGCTACTGGCCTACGAAGAGGCAGCGAAGCGAATTGCAGGCCGGGTGTTGGAGATCGGCACCGGCTCGGGCTACGGCATCGAGGTGGTAGCACCCCATGCTGACCACTTCATCACCCTCGACAAGCACCGCACCGAGGGGCTCCGGCTCCCCTCAAACAGCGAATTTCGGGAGGCCAAGGTGCCTCCCCTCCCCTTTCCGGATGGTTCGTTCGACTGTGTGATCACCTTCCAGGTAATTGAGCACATCAAGCAAGACGAGCTCTTTGTCCGCGAAATCAGCCGCGTACTGAAGCCCGGCGGCCGCCTGATCGTTACAACCCCCAACCGCACCATGTCGCTCACGCGCAACCCGTGGCACATTCGCGAGTACGACCTCGACCAATTCTTCCACCTCCTGGCAGCGCATTTCGACTCGATCGAGCGGTTGGGTGTGGAGGGCAACGAGCGCGTAATGGCCTACTACGAGAAGAATCGCGAGGGGGTGAAGCGCATCACCCGCTTCGATCCGCTGAAGTTGCAATATCGTCTACCCCGGTGGATGCTCCAAATCCCCTACGACCTGCTGAACCGCCTCAACCGCCGCCGCCTGTTGAGCGAAAACAACGACCTCACCCGCTCGATCCGCATGGAGGACTACCGCTTGGTGCCGGCCCACGAGGGGTGCTTCGATTGGTTCTTCGTAGCCACAAAAAAAACGCTGTAAAAGCGGTTATTTTGTAGAAATATAG
>CAJGDL010000055.1 GCA_904502075.1 uncultured Alistipes sp. | reverse complement strand
TCGTCTCGTTGGAGGACGACCTGATGCGTCTATTCGGCGCATCGCGTATCGCCTCGGCCATGGATCGCATGGGCCATGTGGAGGGGGAGGCTCTGCAGTCGAAGATGCTCTCGAACGCCATCGAGCGCGCCCAAAAGAAGGTCGAGGAGAACAACTTCGGTATTCGTAAGCGTCTGTTGGAGTACGACGATGTAATGAATTCGCAGCGAGAGGTGATCTACACCCGCCGTCGCCACGCCCTCTATGGCGAGCGCATCGAGATCGACCTGAACAACATCATGTGCGACTATGCCGAGCTCTTCGTGGAGGAGCACCGCGGCATCCCCTACGAGGATTTCCGCTTTGAGTTGATCCGCGAGGTGGCCGTAGAGCTTCCGATGGAGGAGGCCGCCTACGAGAAGGCCAACGACAAGGCCCTTGCAGAGGCCATTGTCAAGGCAATGCAGGAGATGTACCAGCGTCGCGCGAAGCTCGTGGCCGACACGGTACGCCCGGTGATGACAAAGATCTACGAGGATCGCAAAGAGCAACTCGAGGGCAACATCTTCTTCCCGCTTACGGATGGCCACTTGGGTTATAATGTCCCGGTGAACCTGCAGCGTTGCAAGGATTCGGACGGTGGAGAGATCTACAAGGTCTTCTCGAAGGTGGTGATGTTCACCACGATCGACGACGCTTGGCGTGAGCACCTGCGCGAGATGGATGACCTGCGCCAGAGCGTACAGAATGCCACCTACGAGCAGAAAGACCCGCTCTTGATCTACAAGTTTGAGTCGTTCGGTCTCTTCTCGAAGATGCTGGGCAAGATCAACCGCCAGGTACTGTCGGTGCTGAACCGCGCCTACATCCCCGTGCGCGAGAACAATCCCGAGTCGGTACAGCGTCATCGTCAGCAGCACGCCAAGGTCGATGTCAACAAGTTGCAGGCCTCGCGCATGCAGGCTGCAGCCCAAGCCGGCCAGGGCGAGAAGCAGAAGCCGATGCCCGTCCATGTAGAGAAGAAGGTGGGCCGCAACGACCCCTGCCCGTGTGGTTCGGGCAAGAAGTACAAGCAGTGCCACGGCAAGGGTTTATAACTTCGGTGTTACGGATTTGAAGGATGAAGGCTATGAGTCGTTATCAAGAGGAGAAACAGCGCCAATTAGACAGCCGTTACCTACGCATGGCGCGCGTGTGGGCCGAAAACTCCTACTGCGTGCGCCGCAAGGTGGGAGCCCTGATCGTCAAAGACAAGATGATCATCTCGGACGGCTACAACGGCACCCCTTCGGGCTTTGAGAATATCTGCGAGGATGAGGCTACGGGGCGCACCAAAGCCTACGTCCTCCACGCCGAGGCGAACGCCATCACCAAGGTAGCGAAGTCGGCCAACAACTGCGATGGATCGACCCTCTACATCACTGCCGCCCCCTGCATCGAGTGCTCGAAGTTGATCATCCAGGCCGGTATCAAGCGCGTAGTCTACAGCGATGACTACCGTTCGGAGGAGGGACTTGAGTTGCTTCGTCGCGTGGGCATCGAGTGCGTGCGCTGCGAAGTGGAATAACAAAAATCGAGGGGCAGCCCCATTGAGGGTTGCCCCTTATATATAATATAGGTATGGAACAGAAACGAATCGTCATCGTAGGAGCCACCTCGGGCATCGGCCGTGAAGTGGCCCGTCTCTTTATCGCCGCTGGCTGGCGCGTGGGTATCGCCGGCCGCCGCGAGGAGCAGTTGATGAGTCTGGCAGCAGAGGCCCCCGGGCAGGTCGTGTGGGAGCAGATCGACATCACCCACACGGAGGCCGCCTCAAGCCTGGAACGGCTGATCGAGAGACTCGGCGGCATGGATCACTACTTCCACGCCTCGGGTATCGGGGCCCAAAACCCCATGCTCGACCCCGAGGTGGAGTTGCGGATCCTCGAGACCAACGCCGTCGGCTTCACCCGCATGATTACTGCTGCCTACCGCTACCTGGCCGCCCAAGGCAAAGGGGGACATATCTCGGCCATCAGCTCGATCGCCGGCACGAAGGGACTTGGCACGGCAACGGCCTATTCGGCGACGAAACGCTACCAAAATACCTACATCGATGCCCTGGCACAACTCGCCCACCTGCGGAAGGATCGAATCACGTTCACGGATATCCGCCCCGGATTTGTCGCCACGGCACTGCTCAACGGCAGCCAAAACTACCCGATGCTGATGCAACCCGAAAAGGTCGCCCAAAGTATCTTCCGCGCCATTCTCCGTCGCAAGCGCAGCGTGGTAATCGACTGGCGTTATCGGATGTTGGTCTTTGTATGGCGACTCATCCCCCGCTTCGTGTGGGAGCGCCTACCCATCCGCACCAAGAGCAAATAGCGGTTCATTCCCGCCACAAGAAAAGTTAGCGGTGGAGCACAAAAAGCTCCACCGCTAACTTTTTCAAACAGGAATTATGACGCTGTTATTTGTTGTCAGAAGGCCACATTACACCTCGATACCAATTTGTTGTCAGAAGGTGGCAGTTGCCACGCTCGGCCTTAAAAACAACCATAAAAATTTGTTGTCAGAAGGCCACATTACACCTCGACACCAATTTGTTGTCAGAAGGTGGCAGTTGCCACGCTCGGCCTTAAAAACAACGATGGGCTGTACATCGAGTACTGCCCATTGTTGCTTTTTAAGGTTAGCGGCCGCAAATGCCGCCTTATCACAACAAATTACTTAGTGGTCATGATGTTGAGAATAAGTTTATCCGTCTCGTTCATACCATCACGACCGATGCGCGTGAGGTTGCGGATCGAACGATCTACATCGTCGTCGATAATTCCCTCCACCGAGGTGACACAGCGGTGCTCCATGGCAAGCATAGCCGAGAGGACGGCGGTCGAGACACCACTGGCCAACTTCAGGGCGCAGCTCGGCTTGGCACCATCGCAAATCATACCCGTCAGGTTGGCAATCATGTTCTTCACAGCAAAGGAGATCTCCTCATAATGGCCACCCATCAGGTAGGTGATACCACAACTCGATCCCGTGGCCGCCACCACACAACCGCACAAGGCCGACAGACGACCCAGGCTCTGCTTGATGTAGATCACGGTAAGGTGGCTCAAGATAAGAGCACGAATGGTCTGCTCCTCGTCGGCCACCACCTCCTCGGCATAGACCACCACGGGGAGCGTAGCCGTAATGCCCTGGTTGCCACTGCCCGAGTTACTCATCACGGGGATCATGGCACCGGCCATGCGGGCATCGCACGCCGCCGCGGTGTAGGAGAGGACACGCGAAAGTACCGTATCACCCACCACCATGCGCTGACGCTCACCACGCAGGGTGCGACCCAACGTGTGGCCATAGGTCGCCTTGAGCGAGGCCTCGGCCGCAGCCTTATTCAGGCGTTTCGATTCAAGGATAAAGCGCAACTCCTCAAGGGGCGTGGTCATGGCAAAGTCGTAGACCTTGCGCAATGTGAGGGGCACATCGTCCGAGGCGGCAGCCTCTCCGGCGGCCGGCTGACGGTTGTCGAGTAACACCTTGCCATCGGCCTCTTCGTAGACGAAATTGGTATGGCCGGCAGCAATGATCGCCACGGCGCGTTTATCTTCAGCCGAAACAGCGATTTCGATATAGAGTTTCTCGGTGATGTCCTCCTTCAGGCCAATCGAGATGCGCTCCTCGGCGATGAACTGCTTGCCGCGCTCCACCGCCTCGGGGGTTGCATCGCGCAACACCTCGAGTTTATACTCCGACTTACCGATGAGCGATCCGAGGGCCACGGCGATCGGGAGGCCAATCATGCCTCCCGTGCCGGGGATACCTACGCCCATGGCATTCTTCAGGACATTGGCGCTCAAGAGCACCTCCACCTTCTGGGGCTCCGTGCCCAAGAGTTCGGTAGCACGAGCGGCACACAGCGCAACAGCAATGGGCTCGGTACAACCGATGGCGGGAACCACCTCACGATTGATGAGGTCGATAATTGCCTGACGTTCTTGCTTGGGTAACATGGGAAATAATTATTTCAGGTTCATGCGATCGATCAAAGCCTTGGTCTCGGGCTTGTGGCCACGGAACTTCACATAGAGATCCATCGGATGCTCCGTACCGCCCTTCGAGAGGACATTCTTGCGGAACGAATCCGAAACCTCACGGTTGAAGATACCCTTCTCCTGGAAGAGCGAGAAGGCATCGGCGTCGAGCACCTCGGCCCACTTGTAGCTGTAGTAACCGGCAGCGTAACCACCTGCGAAGATGTGGCTGAAGGCGGGAGCCATTGCTACACCCTCCACCACGGGCAGAATCTGGGTCGAAGCAGCGGCAGCCACCTCGAACTCTACCACGTCACCCGTCATGGGCTCCGTCAGCGTGTGCCATGCCATATCGGTGATACCGAACTGAAGCTGACGCACATTCATGTAGGCAGCCAGGTAGTTCTGGGCATTGACAATCTTCTCGATCAACTCGGCGGGCATCTTCTCACCGGTCTGATAGTGTACGGCCCACAGGTCGAGGTACTCCTTCTCCACGGCCCAATTCTCGAGCACCTGCGAAGGAAGCTCCACAAAGTCGCGGTATACGTTCGTACCCGTCAGCGAGCCGTGCGTACCCTCGGCCAGGATGCCATGCAGGGCGTGACCAAACTCATGGAGGAAGGTCTCGAACTCATCGAAAGTAAGCAACGAGGGGGTCGTCTCGGTGGGCTTCGTGAAGTTCATCACGAGCGATACCAACGGACGGGTCTCCACGCCATCCACAGTCTGCATACCACGGAACTCGGTCATCCAAGCACCGGCACGCTTCGAAGCACGGGGGAAGAAGTCCAAATAGAGGACAGCCATCATCTTGCCCGACTCATCGGTTACCTCATAAACCGTGGCCTCGGGGTTGTAAACAGCAATGTCGGTGCGAGGCGTAAAGTTCAGGCCATAGAGTTTGTTGGCCAAGAGGAAGACACCCTTCTTCACATTCTCAAGCTCGAAGTAGGGCTTCACCATCTCGTCGTTGATGGCATAGACCGCATTCTTGTACTGCTCCGACCAATAGGAGAAGTCCCAAGGCATGAGTTTATCCTCGAAACCCTTCTCGTTGGCAAAGGCGTTTACGGTCTCGTAGTCCTTCGTTGCAAACTCCTTGGTAGCGGTCAGCAGCTCGTCGAGGAAGGCATTTACCGCCTCGGGACTATCGGCCATACGCTCCTCGAGCACATACTCGGCGTAGTTGTTATAACCCATGAGTTTGGCCAACTCCAGGCGGGTGTTCACGATCTGCTTTACCACGGGCAGGTTGTCGAACTCACCCCCCAAGGCGATCTGCGAACGAGCCATCCAGAGCTTCTCCTTGAGCTCGCGGTTGGTCGAATAGGTCATGAAGGGGGCGTAGCTGGGCTGCTGCAGGGTAACAGTCCAACCCTTCTCGCCGCGCGCCTTGGCCTCGAGAGCCAAACCATCCTTCACGAAGTCGGGCAGCTCGGCCACCTGCTTCGGATCGGTGATGTTGAGCGTGTAGGCATTGGTCGAACGCAGGGCATTCTGGCTGAACGTGAGCGAAAGACGCGACAACTCGGCCGAATAGTTGCGATAGAGCTCCTTCTGCTCATCCGACAGGGCGGCACCACCGCGCACGAAGCTGCGATAGGTATTCTCAAGGAGCACCTTGTCCTCCTTCGTAAGGCCGAAGCCGGGCTTCTCATAGACCGCCTTCACGCGCTCGAACAACACGGGGTTGAGCGAAGCATCGTTCGAAAGTTCAATCAACTTGGGCTGCACGCGCTGAGCAATGGCCTGCATCTCGTCCGAAGTATCGGTACCCATCAAGCAGAAGAAGACACCCGACACGCGATCCAGCAACTCGCCCTGACGCTCCAGGGCCACTACCGTGTTATAAAAAGTCGGCTTCTCGGGGTTGTTGATGATGGCATCAAGCTCGGCGCGGGCCACAGCGATGGCATCCTCAAAGGCGGGCTCGAAGTGAGCCGTCTCGATCAGATCGAACGGAGGCGTCTGATAGGGGGTGTTCCACTCGCCCAAGAGCGGGTTCGTGGTGTCGATCTCGGGGAGTTCGGCCACCGGCATCGTGCGATCCACACATCCGGCAGCTACGGCAAGCGTAGTCATAAACAAAAACAGTTTTTTCATCTTTTTTATTGGTTTTAGGTTTTCTTTTTATTTGGTTTTGTAGTTTATCGGTGGGTCATTCAGGAGATTAAGCCCCAAAGAGCCTTCAAAATCCTAATTTCCAAATCCTAATTTTTAAAAATCATTGGGATCGGGCATCTCGATCTCCTCTTTCTCCACCACCTCCGTTTCGGGCTCGGCCACCAAACCGCGACCCTTCAACATCGGGAGTTTCGAGGGCTCCTGACCGCGGAAGTTGCGATAGAGGGTCATACCCGGAGCCTCACCACCACGAGCCAGCACCTCGCGACGGAACTTCTCGGCAATCGAACGGTCGAACAGATCGCGGCTTTGCTTGAAGGCCTCGAAAGCATCCTTATCGAGCAACTCGGCCCACAGGTAGAAGTAATAACCAGCCGAGTAACCACCATCGAAGATATGACGGAAGTAGGTGTAGCGGTAACGGGGCTCAATCTGCGGGATCAGGCCGCGCTTCTCGGTGAGCATCTTGTGCTCGAAAGCGTTCACCTCGAAATCGGCAGGCAGAGCCTCGAGGGTGTGAATATCGAGATCCGACAGGGCGGCAGCCACCAACTCGGTCGTAGCAAAACCCTGGTTGAAGAGCGAGCTCTTGCGCATCTTCTCCTGCAACGCATCGGGAATCACCTCGCCGGTGCGGTAGTGCGTAGCATACTGCTTAAGCATCTCCGGCTCGAAGGCCCAGTTCTCCATGATCTGCGAGGGAAGCTCCACAAAGTCGCCCTCGACAGCCTCCAACGAGCGATACTTTACATCGTGGAAGAGGAAGTGCAATGCATGACCAAACTCATGGAAGAGGGTCTCCACCTCGTCGATCGTAAGCAAGGCAGGGGTCGATGAGGTCGGGCGCGTGAAGTTGCAGACGATGCTCACCACCGGAGCCACGCGCTTGCCATCCTTGTAGCTCTGCTCACGGAAGTAGCCGCACCAAGCACCACTACCCTTTCCGGCACGCGGATGGTAGTCGAAGTAGAGGACTCCCAGGTGCGAGCCATCAACATCGAGCACCTCATAAGCCGAGCACTCCTTGTGGTAGACCGGCACACTGATCGGACGGAACGTGATTCCGAAGAGGCGATTGGCGAGGAAGAAGATACCGGCCTGCGAATTTTCGAGCGAGAAGTAGGGGCGCAACATCTCCTCATCGAGGGCGTAGTTCTTCTTGCGCAACTTCTCGGCATAGTACCACCAATCCCACGAGGCGAGCGTCGCCGACGGATCCTCGGCCTTGAGCAACTCCTCCATCTGAGCAGCCTCCTCCTTGGCGCGATTCAGGGCGGGAGTCCACACCTCCTCAAGCAGGTCATAGGCCGCGGCGGGCGTCTTGGCCATCTGCTCATCGATCACATAGTGAGCAAAGCTCTTAAAGCCCAGCAGATTGGCCTTCTCAATACGCAGTTTTACAAACTCCTCGATCAGGGCCTTATTGTCCAGCTCGTCATCGTGGTTTCCACGCAAGGTGTAGGCCTTGTAGATCTCCTCGCGCAGGTCGCGACGCGTCGAGTAGCTCAGGAAGGGGATCATGCTCGAGGGCGAGAGCGTGAAGAGCCACTTCTCCTTGTGGCCGGCCGCCTCGGCCGCAGTCTTGGCAGCCTCCTTCACACTGTTAGGAAGCCCTGCCAACTCATCCTGCGACGAGAGCAAAAGTTCATACTTGCTATTCTCTTTCAAGAGGTTCTGACCATACTTCACCGTCAGGAGCGAAAGCTGCTCGTTGATCGCCTTCAGACGCTCCTTCTTCTCGGCATCGAGCAGGGCACCCGAGCGCACAAAGTCCTCGTAGATCTTCTCCACCAAGCGCAACTGATCCTCACGCAGCGAGAGGCTCAAGCGCTGGTCGTAGATCGTCTTCACCTTCTCGAAGAGTTTCTCGTTCATGCCGATCTTGTCGCCATGCGAAGCCAAGCGAGGCATCATCACCTCCATGATCTGCTGCAACTCATCGGTCATCTCGGCGGCGGAAACCATACCGAAGATCAGGTTCACCTGATAGAGCATGTCGCCCGCCGCGTCGTAGGCCTCCACCACATTGGCAAAGGTCGGTTCGTCATTGTTCTCGACAATGGCCTCGATCTCGGCTTCATGGATGGCCATGGCGCGTTCGAAAGCCGGCAGGTAGTGCTCGGCCTTGATCTGATCGAAGGGAGGCACCCCGTAAGGCGTCGTCCACTCGTCCATCGTAAAGAAGGGATTTTCGTCCTGGGTCTTGCCATTCTTGCAAGCAGTTACACTCATCATCAGAGTTCCCATAAACAACAAAGTAATTAAATTTCTTTTCATATTCGGTCTAATGTTACTTTATAATGCGTACCTTTGCGCAAAGATAGAAATTTAATCGTAGCTATGCAACTATTTTTTGATGCGGATTTCACTCCACCGCACCATATTTTGCGAGAAGAGGAGTCAAAACACGCCATTCGGGTGCTTCGACTCGTCGAAGGAGACACTTTGCACCTCACCGACGGGCGTGGTTCGCTCTACACCTGCCGCATCGTGGATGCCAATCCAAAGCGGTGTGCCGTGGAGGTGGTAAGCACCCAGGAGGAGTGGGAAAAGCGCCCCTATCACCTCACGATGGCGGTGGCTCCAACCAAGAACAACGACCGCTACGAGTGGTTTTTGGAGAAGGCCACCGAGGTGGGCATCGATCGCATCATCCCCGTGGAGTCGGCCCACAGCGAGCGTCGCGCCTTCAAACGCGAGCGTGGCGAGAAGGTGGTAACGGCCGCCGTAAAGCAGTCACTCAAGGCCTATCATCCGGTGTTGGAGGAGATCACCGACTTCAAGCGGGTGATCCGCGAGGCCCAGGCCTCACAACGCTTCATCGCCCACTGCGAACCGGCCCAAAGCCCCGAGGGGAAACGCTATCTGCCCGAAATTTTGGAAAAAGGGGGCGAGGTGATGATTTTAATCGGCCCCGAGGGTGATTTTTCCCCCGAAGAGATTACCTTTGCCCTCGCAAACGGATTCCGCGAGATTTCGCTCGGCACCCAACGCCTGCGCACCGAGACGGCGGCCGTGGTGGCCGTGGTGATGACGGCCGTGGCCAACAATTAAATCGAAAGAGAGGAAGGCGGAGGGCCTCTCGGCAAACGAGTGCAACACTCCCCCTACAACCCGTCAGAGAAAGAAAAACTTAAAAAAATAGAAACATGTTTGTATTTACCTTAATTGCCCTGTTGGCAGTGGCGGCGTTGCTCTTTATGGTGCCTACGCGCTGGAAGAGTCGCACCTCGCTGCTGATTGTCGTCCTCGGCGTACTCCTGCCGGCGACCAAGGCGATCGAAGTCTTACTCACTCCCGCATCGGGCGGAGCGCTTTGGATCACCCAAAACCCCATCTTTGGATCGGAGGGTGGTTCGATGGACACCCTTTCGGCCCTCTTCGTACTGATCATCGCCTTGGGCGGTGTGGCCACCTCGATCTATGCGTGCGGCTACCTGAAACACTACGAGGAGTCGAAATCTTCGGCCCACTTCTCGCTCCACTGCCTCTCGCTCGTGACGCTCATCTTCTCGATGATGGGGGTGGTGACGGCCGATGGCGGCTACACCTTCCTCTTCTTCTGGGAGTTGATGACCATTGCCTCGTTTCTGCTGATTCTCTTCGACGCCCAAAAACCCGAGGTAACACGCGCCGCGTTGAGCTACCTGGTGATGATGCACATCGGATTCCTCTTCCTGGTGGGGGGCTTCGTCAAGCTCTGGATGGAGACCGGTTCGGCCGACTTTACAGCTTTGGGCCAATACTATCGCGAGGGGGCGATTCTGCCACTCTTCCTGATCTTCCTGGTCGGCTTCGGCATGAAGGCGGGTCTCTTCCCCATGCACGTTTGGCTCCCCGAGGCACACCCCGCCGCCCCGTCGCACGTCTCGGCCATCATGTCGGGCGTGATGATCAAGACGGGTATTTACGGTCTGCTGCGCATCGTGGCCCCGATCGAGGGGGATGCGCTCTATACCGTGGGGCTGATCCTGCTCGGAGCGGGCATCGTCACGGGACTTTGGGGCGTGATCTTAGCCGCGACGCAGAACGATGTAAAGCGCCTGATGGCCTACTCCTCGATCGAGAATATCGGCGTGATCCTCATTGGTTTAGGCATCGCCTCGTTGGGTAAATATACGGGTAACGAGGCCGTGATGCTCTGCGGTCTTTGCGGAGCACTGCTCCATACGGCCAACCACTCGTTCTTCAAGTCGCTCCTCTTCTTCGGAGCCGGCAACATCTACTCCGAGACACACACCACCTCGCTCGACAAGTTGGGTGGCGTGGCGAAGAGCATGCCGATGACGGCCACCATCTTCCTCGTAGCCACGGCCGCCATCTGCGCCCTGCCCCCGCTGAATGGTTTCGTCTCGGAGTGGCTGATGTATGTGGGATTGCTGAACAACGTAGCCACAGGCGAAGAGGTGGTAGCCGCCGCCTGCGGTCTGATCGGTCTGGCCCTGAT
>CAJGDL010000054.1 GCA_904502075.1 uncultured Alistipes sp. | reverse complement strand
GGTCTCGTCGTAGGTGCCTCGCTCGAGGACCTCGGTAAGGGCCTCCGTTCGCAGGTAGGTACCATGTTCGGTACGCTGGCCAAGGGTCCCCGCTACATGGAGATGGCCGAGGGATACTGCACCCGCATGGCCCTCGACGAGAACGACGAGGTAATCGGCTACGAGTTCATCCACATGGGTAAGTTTATGGAGATGGTCAAGAAGGGTACCCCCGCCGAGGAGGCTCTCGAGAAGGCAAAGGGTTGCTATGGCCGTTTCAAGGAGGCTGCCAAGTACATCGATCCCCGTCAGGAGTAATCGCTCACGCCGAAATTGGGATAAGTTAACATCACGAAAAAACGAAAAAATCGAAATATATGGCAAATTTGTTTGAAAGTTATGACCGCCGCATCGAGCATATCAATGCGGTATTGGCTCAATACGGAATTAACGGCGTAGAGGATGCCAAGGCCATTTGCGATGCCAAGGGTATCGACCCCTACACGATGTGTAAGGAGACGCAGCCCATCTGCTTCGAGAACGCCGCCTGGGCCTATGTCGTAGGTGCCGCCATCGCCATCAAGAAGGGCGTGAAGTCGGCTGCCGAGGCTGCCGAGGCTATCGGTGAGGGCCTCCAGGCCTTCTGCATCGCCGGTTCGGTGGCCGACGACCGCAAGGTGGGTATCGGTCACGGTAACCTGGCTGCCCGTCTGCTCCGCGAGGAGACCGAGTGCTTCGCCTTCCTGGCCGGTCACGAGTCGTTCGCTGCCGCCGAGGGTGCCATCAAGATCGCCGAGATGGCCAACAAGGTGCGTCAGAAGCCCCTGCGCGTGATCCTCAACGGTCTGGGTAAGGATGCTGCCAAGATCATCTCGCGCATCAACGGTTTCACCTATGTACAGACCGAGTTCGACTACTATTCGGGTGAGCTGAAGATCGTCAACGAGACCGCCTACTCGAAGGGTCTGCGCGCCAATGTGCGTTGCTATGGTTCGGACGATGTGCGCGAGGGCGTAGCCGTTATGTGGAAGGAGGACGTTGACGTGTCGATCACGGGTAACTCGACCAACCCCACGCGTTTCCAGCACCCCGTTGCCGGTACCTACAAGAAGGAGCGCACGTTGGCCGGTAAGAACTACTTCTCGGTAGCTTCGGGTGGTGGTACGGGTCGTACGCTGCACCCCGATAACATGGCCGCCGGTCCCGCTTCGTATGGTATGACCGATACGATGGGTCGTATGCACTCGGATGCTCAGTTTGCCGGCTCGTCGTCGGTTCCCGCACACGTGGAGATGATGGGCTTCCTGGGTATGGGTAACAACCCCATGGTAGGTGCTACCGTGGCTGTGGCTGTGGCCATTGCCGAGATCATGAAGTAATTCTCGACTTCAATAGGCAATTTAAGGTTGCCTTTCACGCCCCGAACACTCAATTGTTCGGGGCTTTTTGTCTGCCGAGGGGTGGGGCTAATCGTAGCTGACGGGGATGGGTGCCTCCGGGCGGAAGCGGAATTCGTTCAGCGAGCGCTGGCTGCTGAAGCGGTACCAACGATCGTTCAGTAGACCGGCCTTTCCGAAGGCGATTCCCAACTGAAGTTGGATGGCGCTGAAGATCAGGCGTTCGTTTTTGATGCGGATGCCGACACCAATGGCCGAGTAGAAGTCGTTCTGAAAGGGGTTTGCATGGTTACCCAAGAGGCCGAAGTCGGCAAAACCGAAGAGCGTGATACGAAAACCCCATGGTTGATAGGGGGTGAAGAGGACGGTTTCGGTATTCAGGGTGCAGCGATTGATTCCTCCATCCACCTCTTTCAGGGCGCGAATTCCGTTCTCGTCGTTGAAGTTGATCGTCTCGTTGTTGCCCTGCATGCGGTTCCACCCCTGGGTGTAGTTGAACTTGGCCAACTCGCGTAGAAAGAAGCGGCCGGCCGGAAGAAGGTTCGATATGTACTTCAGATCGACCTTGCAGAGGCTACGAAACCAAGCACCATCGTCGGGGCGTAGGTAGGTGCCCACCTGTACTCCGCCGAAGGCGTAGCCCCAAGGGAAGAATTCACCCGCCTTGAGCTCGCTGCCCAAGTAGTAGCCGTTGTGGTACTCACCCCAATGGTAGCCTCCGATCACCTCGGCCTGATAGCCCGTACCGATATACTCGCGGGTGCCATAGCCGTAGATCATGTTGGTGGTGAGGAAGTGCTCGCGGTAAAGACCGATCGACCCCAGGAGCTCATCGCTCTCGTGGTAGGCGGGATTCAGGTTGCTTTCCACTTCGGGACGCTCCTCGAATCGGGTACGGGTAAGGCGGAACATGGCGAAGATGTTGGCACGGATGGCCCTCAGGCTGTGCGACAGACCGCCCCAGAAGTCGGTCTTCTTGATGCGGGAGAAGACCACTCCGTTCTCTTCGTCTTCGCTGTAGATGGTCTTGTCGCGGATGAAGGAGGAGCCCACGCCGTAATCTGTCGGGCGCAACAACTCTTTGCCAATTGAAAGGTGGAGGGTTGACTCCTTAAATTTGCGGCCACCGAGGATCTCGGCCGAGTAGAATGAGCCTCCGATGTTGGGCATTTTGTATTGCACGATATTGCCTCCGTAGGAGAAGTCGCGACGGTCGAAGTTGGTCTCCACATTCAGGCGGGTACCCCAGCCCAGGATATTTTCATCAAAGATTCCCACCATGGTCTCACCATCGCCTCCCCAACTGCCATTGACCGAAATGGTCCAACTGTCGCGTACCAATACGCGCATGGTAACCTCTTGAGAATTAAGCGAATCGGGAACGATCAGCAGGGCAAGTTGTGAGATGTAGTTTCGGCTGTTCAGGAGCTGCATGTTGCGTACCAACTCCTGGGGGTTGATCGTGTCGCCCTCTTTGAAGAAGAGGTCGCGACGGATCACTCGTTCGCGGGTCTGAATGTGGAGGCTGTTTGCGGTGCGGGCCAACCAATTGCCGTTGGCATCGAAGACCGGAATACGCTCGATTTCGATCGACCGAATCCGTCGTCCTTGGAAGGGTTGGTAGATCTTGCTTTGGTCGACCACCACACCCGATGGGGTGGGGGCAATCTCCTCCTTCTCGGTAACCAGCAGGTCGTAGAGCAGTTTCGACACCTTGCTCCGGCTCGCCTTGCTCTCGATGCTGTCGAATAGGCGTTCGTTGCGCAGCTCCGAAAGGGAGTCGGAGGGCTCTTCGATCAGGGCATTGATCATCCTTCGGATCGAATCCTTTTGTCGGTTTAGTTCGCGTTGCTCCTGAATCTCTCTTTTGCGGATCGAGTCGAGTCGCTCGAGCGAATCGACTCTTGCCTCCTCCAGGGCCTTTCGTATCGAATCGCGTTGCTGACGGATTTCGTAGCGTTCGATGGCCCGTTCGTACCGCTCCAGCCTCTTTTGCTCGTTCGACGATGCGGTCTGCACGGAGTCGGGAGTTTGGGCAACCGCCTTCGTGAAGAGGAGCATCAGAAGAGTGAGGAGTATGGTGCGAGCGAATATCATCGAGTTTGAGTCGTTGTTAAATACAGCACGAGGCCGTCCTGCGTTGGTGCAAGACAGCCTCCTATGCGTGGCTTGGAGCTTCTCGGTTATTTACGAGCCTCTTTGGCTTCAATGGTCTCCGTGGCGTGGGGCACACGCATCAAGCGCTCCTTCGGAATAAGTTTGCCTGTTGTCTTGCAGATTCCATAGGTCTTGTTTTCGATACGAATCAAGGCCAATTCAAGGTTGCGGATGAACTTCATCTGATGGGCGGCCAAGCGCTCATTCTCCTCTTTGGAGAGGGTGGCTGCCCCCTCTTCGAGTACCTTATAGGTGGGTGAAGTGTCTTCCGTGTCGTTCGACGAGGCGTGCGTAATGTTGGAACGCAAAATATCGTAATCGGCCTTGGCATTGGCCAATTTCTTGAGGATAAGTTCTCTGAACTCCTCCAACTCGCTGTCCGTATATCTGGTCTTTTCCATCTCTGCCATAGCAAATGTTCGTTTGGTTTATTCAAAATTAAGCAAATATTTTGAAACTACCAAATTCCGTGCGAAAATTATTACAAAAAGAGCAAAGACCCTCGCTACATGAGCGTAGCGAGGGTCTTTCGATATGCATTAAAATTTCGTTTATTGCTTTGTTACGGCAATCTTGAGCGGCTCCTCGTCGATCTCGGAGTCTACTACGAATGCACCCGCGGGCTCGGCCGTAAACTTCACCTCCACAGCCTGAATCTGCTGGGCGATGTAGTCGGCGAAACGCTTGGCCGGCAGGGCAATCTCGCGGTTTTCGATTTCCACGCGGATCTTGTCCGTCACCTCCAGACCCGACTCCTTGCGGATATTCTGGATGCGGTTTACCAATTCGCGGGCGACACCCTCCGAGCGCAGCTCCTCGCTGATCGTTACATCGAGGGCGATGGTGAGTTTGCCCTCCGAGGCCACCTGCCATCCGGGCATATCCTCCGACGTGATATCGAAGTCGGCAGCTACTACGGCCAGCTTCTCGCCTTCAATCTCCAACTCGGTGAGCTTGCCACTCTCCACATCCGAAATCTGCTCCTGCGAGAAGCCAGCCACCAGGGCGGCAATCTGCTTCATCTGCTTGCCATACTTCGGGCCCAAGGTCTTGAAGTTGGGCTTGATGCGCTTGGTGATGATGCCGGTGGTCTTCTCGATGAGTTCGATCTCCTTGACATTCACCTCGCCCATGATGAGCTCCTTCACCGCCTCGATATGGGCAGCCATCAAGGCATCGAGTACCGGAATCAGGATCTTCTGCAGCGGCTGGCGTACCTTGATGTTCACCTTGCGACGCAGTGCCAAGACCATCGACGTGGCCTGCTGAGCGATGCCCATGCGCTGCTCCAATTCACGGTCGATCAGCTGCTCGTCGGCCTTGGGGAAGCGGCTCAAATGAACGCTCTCGCCCGAGTGACGCTCGCTTGCGAGGTTCAGGTCGCGGAAGAGGCGATCCGAGAAGAAGGGGGCAAACGGAGCGGCGAGTCCGGCAACGGTCTCCAAGCAGGTGTAGAGGGTCTGGAAGGCGGCGAGCTTGTCTTTCGACTCACCCTTGGCCCAGAAACGCTTGCGGTTCAGGCGTACATACCAGTTCGAGAGCTCTACATCGACAAACTCCTGGATGGCGCGGGCTGCGGGCGTGGAGTCGTAATCCTCCAACAGGGCCGTCACTTCGCGGGTGAGCGAATTCAGGCGCGAGATGATCCAGCGGTCGATCTCGGGACGCTCCTCAACCGGCACCTCGGCCTCACGACCCGTGAAGCCATCCTCGAGGTTGGCGTAGAGGGCAAAGAACGAGTAGGTGTTGTAGAGTGTGCCGAAGAACTTGCGACGTACCTCATCCACGCCGGCCTTGTCGAACTTCAGGTTGTCCCAGGGCTGGGCATTGGTGATCATATACCAGCGTGTGGCATCGGCTCCGTAGGTTTTCAGCACCTCGAAGGGATCGACTCCGTTGCCCAGGCGCTTCGACATCTTGTTGCCATTCTTATCCAGCACAAGACCATTCGAGATGACATTCTTGAAGGCTACCGAGTCGAAGAGCATCGTGGCGATGGCGTGTAGCGTGAAGAACCAACCGCGTGTCTGATCCACACCCTCGGCGATGAAGTCGGCGGGATAGACCTCCTTGAAGGCCTCGCCCTTCGTCTCGAAGGGGTAGTGTACCTGGGCATAGGGCATGGCTCCCGAGTCGAACCATACGTCGATCAGGTCGCTCTCGCGCTTCATCGGTTCGCCCTTCGACGAGACGAGGATGATGCCATCCACATAGGGACGGTGCAGGTCGATGCGGTCGGTCGAATAGTTCTCCTTCGACATGTCGCCCACCACGAAATTCTTGTAGGGGTTCTCGCTCATCAGACCGGCGGCGATCGACTTCTCGATCTCGCCCATCAACTCCTCGATCGAACCGATGCACTTGAGTTCCGAACGATCCTCCGTGGCCCAAATGGGCAGCGGCGTACCCCAGAAGCGCGAACGCGAGAGGTTCCAGTCGTTCAGATTCTCGAGCCACTTGCCGAAGCGTCCCGTGCCGGTCGATTCGGGCTTCCAGTGGATGGTGCGGTTGAGCTCCATCATGCGCTCCTTGAGGGCCGTGGTGCGGATAAACCACGAGTCGAGCGGGTAGTAGAGTACCGGCTTGTCCGTGCGCCAGCAGTGGGGATAGTTGTGTGTATGCTTCTCGATCTTGAATGCCTGATTCGAGGCCTTGAGTTTCAGGCAGAGGTAGATGTCGAGCGACTCGGCAGCCTGGGCAGCGGCCTCGTCGTAGCGACCATCCACCGTAAACTGCGGATCGTAGGCGTTCTTTACCCAGCGACCCTCGTACTCCTTGTAGGCCTCGCGGTCGATGCACTGCTCGACAAACTGCTCGTCGAGCTCCTCCATGAGGTAGAATTTACCCTGCAGATCGACCATCGGGCGCGTCTCGCCGCGCTTGTTGATCATAAAGAGCGACGGAATACCTGCCTGACGAGCCACAAAGGCATCGTCGGCACCGAAGGTCGGGGCGATGTGTACGATACCCGTACCATCCTCCACCGTTACATAGTCGCCCGGGATCACGCGGAAGGCCTTCTCGGAGGCCTCCTGCCAGTTGCCCTGCTCGTCGAGCTCTACGGGCTTCACCCAGGGGATAAGCTGCTCGTAGCGCATGCCGACCAACTCGGGGCCCTTCCACTCGCCAACCACCTGCCAGGGGATCAGCTTATCGCCCGCCTTGTACTCCTCCAAGGCTACGCCCTCGGCCTTCTTGTTGAAGTGGGCATAGAGCAGGGGCTTGGCGACGATGGCCGTCATCTTCTCCCCCGTGTAGCCGTTGTAGGTGCGCACGGCCACATAGTCGATCTTCGGGCCCACGCAGAGGGCCGTATTCGAGGGCAGCGTCCAGGGGGTCGTCGTCCAAGCCAGGAAGTAGGGGGTACCCCAGCCCTCCATCTCGGGCTTCGGATCCATGATGCGGAATTGAGCCACCATGGTCGTATCCTTCACATCGCGGTAGCAACCCGGCTGGTTCAGCTCGTGGGTCGAAAGACCCGTTCCGGCAGCGGGCGAGTAGGGCTGAATCGTGTAGCCCTTATAGAGCAGCCCCTTGTCGAAGAGCTGCTTCAGCAGCCACCAGAGCGACTCGATAAACTTGTTGTCGTAGGTGATGTAGGGATCGTCCATGTTGACCCAGTAACCCATCTTGCGGGTCAGATCCTCCCAAACACCCGTAAACTCCATCACGGCCTCGCGGCACTTCTTGTTGTACTCCTCGATCGTGATCGTCTTGCCGATATCCTCCTTCGTGATGCCGAGTTTCTTCTCCACACCCAGCTCCACGGGCAGACCGTGCGTGTCCCAACCCGCTTTGCGGTGTACCAGGTAACCCTGCTGGGTCTTGTAACGGCAGAATACATCCTTGATCGTGCGGGCCATCACATGGTGGATGCCCGGCGTTCCGTTGGCCGAGGGGGGACCTTCATAGAAGACAAACGTGGGGCAACCCTCACGCGTGGTGATGCTTTTGTGGAACGTGTCCTCTTGGTCCCACAAGTTGAGAACCTCTTCGGCCGTTGCGGGCAGATCGAGGTTTTTGTATTCCTTGAATTTCATAAAAAATATGTGTTTTTAGTATATTCTTCTATCTCTCTAACGGTAAATTCCGGCCCTTACTCGAAACTCTGCATCTCGATCAAGTGGGCGTAGATGCCTCCCTTTTGGAGGAGTTCGGTGTGGGTGCCTTGCTCGGCAATGCGGCCGCGTTCGATCACGACGATTTGGTCCGCGTTGTGGATCGTCGAGAGGCGGTGGGCAATGATCACCGAGGTGCGACCCGCCAAAAGGTTGTTGAGGGCCTCTTGCACAAGTTTCTCGCTCTCGGTGTCGAGGGCCGAGGTGGCCTCGTCGAGGATCAGGATCGAGGGGTTCTTTAACACGGCGCGAGCAATCGAAAGACGCTGGCGCTGGCCACCCGAAAGTTTCATGCCGCGATCACCGATGTTGGTGTCGTAGCCCTCGGGGGTCTGCATGATGAAGTCGTGGGCATTGGCCACCTTGGCGGCAGCAATGATCTCCTCGCGCGTGGCATCGCGGCGACCCATGCCGATGTTGGCGGCAATCGTATCGTTGAAGAGGATCGTGTCCTGCGACACAATGCTCATGTGGTCGCGAATACTCTCCTGTGTGTAGTCTCTCAAATCCGTGCCGTCGATCTTGATCGAGCCGCTCATCGGGTCATAGAAGCGGGTCAGCAATTCGCTGAGGGTCGATTTACCTCCGCCCGAGGGGCCTACCAGAGCCACGGTCTTTCCCTTCGGGATCTCGAGCGAGACATCGTCGATCACGATGCGGTCGCCGTCGTAGCTGAAGCGCACATGCTCCAACTCGATCTTCTCGTCGAACGACTTCATCACTTTGGCATCGGCCTTGTCGGTTACCTCGCTTTGGGCATCGAGCATGGCGAAGACGCGCTCACCGGCAGCCAGACCCTGGTTGATGGTAGCAAACTGGTCGATGATGGCACGCACGGGGCGGGTGATCTGCGAGAACATACCGATGAAGATGATAAAGCTGGCCGCGTTGAGCGAACCCTTCAAGACGAGCATGCCGCCGAAGACCAGCACGACGCCCACGGCCGAGATGCCGAGAAATTCGCTCACGGGCGAAGCCAACTGCTGGCGGCGGGCCATCGAAAGAACGATGCGCGAGAAGTCGGCGTTGATCGCATAGTATTTGTTGCGGATGTAGTCCGTAGCGTTGTAACTCTTGATGAGTTTTACGCCCGAGAGCGACTCATCGAGCGTGGCAGCCATCTCGCCCAGACGCTCCTGACCCTTGAGGGCCGGGTGGCGCAGACGCTTTACGATCGAACCCACGATCAGGGCTACGATCGGCAAGAAGAGTACGGCGAAGACCGAGAGTTCCCACGAAATGTTGATCATCGCCACTACATAGCCGATTACCAGGAAGGGCTCGCGAGCCACCACCTGCAACGTGTTGGTGATGCAGAACTGTACCATCGAAACGTCGTTCGTGATGCGCGACATCACGTCGCCCTTCTTCTGATCGCTAAAGAAACCGATGTTCATGCCGATCACATGGCTGAAGAGGGTGTTGCGGATCGACTGCAGCGTGCGTGTACGCATGTTCTCGATAGTCCAGGCTCCGAGGTAGCGGAAGAGGTTAGAGAAGAAGCAGATGGTGATGACCATCGAGGCCAACAGGGCCAACATCTTGATGTGGCTGAACTCGTCGAAGAGCTGCGAGTAGAGGTACGACACGGCCTGGGTCATGAAGTCGCTGTTGAAGGCCAGTTCGGGGAACTCGTTGACCGGCTTCCACGAGAACGAGGGGTCGAACATCGACTGGATGATCGGGATCGCCGCCACATAGGTGAAGGTGTTGAATACGGCGTAGAGTACCGAATAGATGAAGTAGGGTACGGCGTATCGACTGATCGGCTTGGCGAAGCCCAATATGCGTAAGTAGGTTTTAAACATGACGACTTTTTTTCTTTAAAAAGTAAATTTCTCGCAAAAATAAGAAATTATCCCCAAAAAGAGAAAAAATTACGTCGAAAAGACTGACCGCGTGGAGTTTTTGGAGGGCTTGGAGCGGGTTTTTGGCGGTTTTTTCGCAAAAATAAGGGCCAAAGGGTGGAATTCTTGAATTTATTTGTATCTTTGTGCGCTGAAAACCGAATGGAGAGGTGCAGGAGTGGTTGAACTGGCCCGCCTGGAAAGCGAGTAAACGTCAAAAGCGTTTCAGGGGTTCGAATCCCCTTCTCTCCGCAAAAAGGAGAAACACGATTTCTCAAACGACTTCTGCTGAAAAGCAGAAGTTTTTTGTTGGTAGAGTCACCATCGAGTTTATTCGAATAGTGGCTCTACCAATAAAAAGAACTCCCTTTGGGAGCCGTTTGAGTCGTGTTTCTTTTTTTTGCAAGGGCCCCCGCGGCGAGCGGGTGGGGATCGGCGTTAAGCGGAGCGAGCGCAGCTCGCGCAGTAGCCAATCCCCCGGAGCCCATTGCAAAACCCTTTTGCGGAGAGAATATCCTACATCCCCACCCCTATCCCCCTCCCCTTGCGAAGGGAGGGGCTTTTAGGACTGCGGCCCTTTGGTCCCGTGTATATGTGTTTGGCAAAGAGCGTATGTAACATAAAAAGAGCTGCTTAAGCAGCTCTTTTTATGTTACATACGCTTACATGGGAAGCAACTCTCCGTAGCTGACTCGAATGTACTCTTCGGATTCAACAAGATAGTCTATATAGCTCCATACTAATCTTTCTGCAGTCAGCGTAATAATAGAGTACTCCACTGACCCATCCGGATAGGTTAATATAACCTTTTGACCCTTGCCCTGATTTACAAGTTGATAGCTGTAGTACTCTTTGTCACCCCAACCTCCATCTTCGGAGTCGTATTCTTGGTCCCAACCAAAACCGGCTGCATCGAAATAATGCAAAATATAACCCGAAGAGAAGTTGTGTTTCCAGGTTCCTACCAAGAGGTTATCACCACTTTGCGGGGTGTTGTTCTCCTCGTTGTCGCTGCATGCCGTCAGCCCCAGGGTCATAGCGGCCAGAAAAAGATAAAATAGTTTTTTCATGATTTTAATTTATTGGTTTGTCAAATCGTAGATCTATAATCTTTTCAATGCGTATGCTTTGCCGTCGATTTCTACAAAGAGTTCGGCAATCAGTTGTCGTTTGACCTTATTCTCTGCCTCGTTCATGTATTTAACGACCTCGTTGTAGAGATCCCGCTCACTATTGGATAGCGATTCTCCGTTAGCCATCTTCTCTTCAAGGGTCAGATAGGAACTCCAGTAGAAAGACTCATCGATGTAGGGCGAGTGGTCGGCATCGACAAAGATGCAACAAATAAGATCGTATTGTGTC